>JAVHLO010000016.1:15368-15707 GCA_031082105.1 Planctomycetota bacterium | reverse complement strand
GGCGTACAAGACTGCCATGTCATCCGAGGGGAAGGTCGGGCCGGCGCACCGCGCGCTCGGCGTTCTCTATGACGACAGGTTCGGCTCGGCCCGCGAACAGGAGGCCGCAAAAACCTACAAGCAGTTCTTGGAGATCAGGGACGATCCCGAAATCCTCGCCAGGCTCGGACTCATACTGGTTGAGGACTCGCTCACTCTTGACGAGGCCGGCGTCCTGTTCGGCAAGGCGCTGCGACTCGAACCGGGTCTCGAGAAGGCCAAATATGGCCGCGCCCTTGTGAGCTACAAGCAGGGGAGAATCTCGGAGGCGTCATCGATCATATGCGAACTCGCGCGCGC
>JAVHLO010000016.1:14820-15358 GCA_031082105.1 Planctomycetota bacterium | reverse complement strand
GGAGTCCGGCCTACAACAGGTTGTACGGGATCTGTCTTGCCGCTGAGAAGCGCTACGACGATGCTATCTCGGAATTGCAGAAAGCGGCGTCTTCATTCCCTGAGGATATGGAAACGCAGACGATGCTCGCGGACACCCTCCTCGCGGTGGGGCGCACCTCGGAAGCGGAAGCGACCCTCAAGTCGCTCAGCGACATGTTCCCGCAGGATACCAAACTCCTGTTCAGGTGCGCATTGCTTGCCCTGTCGGCGAACAACCTGGACAAGGCCAAGCTCATGTTCGAGAGGGTCAGGAATGCCGATCCGGAGTTTCCGGATGTCAACTACTACCTGGCCAAGTCAAGCATCTCCACCCAGAACTGGCAGGAGTTCAAGCCGCTCCTCGACGAGGCAGCCAAGCGCGCGCCGAACGACCCGAAGGTGCAGCTCCTCGAGGCCGAGTTCAAACGCGCCCGCAGCGCGTTCGCCGATGCAAGCAAGGTCTGCAGGGATGTGCTCGCCAAGAACCCCAACTTCGGACCGGCCTACTACGAGTTGGC
>JAVHLO010000016.1:0-14810 GCA_031082105.1 Planctomycetota bacterium | reverse complement strand
CGCAAAAACTCAGAGAAATGTCGGCGATACCGTCGAGAATCTCAGAAATGCCATCACCGCCGGCGGATGTGAGGACGCGTACTACGAGCTGGGACGACTCTATGTCGATCTGGCGAAGTTCGACAAGGCCACAGAGTGTCTGCAGGGATACCTCGACAAAGCGCCGCTGGGCGTGCATGCGCGAGAAGTCCGCGAGATGCTGGCCACCGCCGCACAGTGGCAGACAATGATGGGTCCGGAGTCCGGCGACACGTCGACAAAACTGGCCCGGTGGGTTGAAGAGGCCCGCGGTCTCCCGCCTCCTGAAATCTATCAGACCCTGAGCATGGGCGCCGCCGCTGTCGCCTACCTCTGCGCGTGCATAAAAGGCATTCCGCAAAAGGAGCAGGTGTTTGCCCAGAGAATCGAGACAATCGTCGGAGCGGTCAGCCAGTTTGCGCTCCAGCCCTCAGGCGACGCGGGGACCGACAAGGCCACACGCAACCAGTATTTTGACTACTTCGGGCAATTGTACATGATCCCCGCCGCCACGGATGCGGCCGAGATGCTCAGATCCATCGCCGCCGGGTCGCAACCCAAATCGACCCAGGCCGCCGCAAGCCAGCGGGTCACGGAAGACCTGAAAAAACGCATGACTCAGGAAGCCACTCAATTGGGCAGGCTCAAGGCCATCACGCGCGCCTGGGTCGAGTACCTGCAGATATCCGTGCAGAGCCAGGAGAAAGCCGGAAGAGAGAAAGCCAAGCTCGATGCCATCGGCTCGCAATACGAAGTCCAGAGGACCCTCTGCGCAAACGCGCTGCAAGAGGTGTGCAATGATTTCTACATGTGCGCGCAGTTGACCGGAGTCCTCATCGATTTCACCGATGCTTCCGGCGTGCATCGCGAGCGAGCCACAGAACTGCTCGAACAGATGGAAATGGCCGACAGGGAAGTGGAGACCTGTGACCAGCAGATCGGCGTCGGCGCGACTGCGCTCGTGCAGCTCCTCTCCATCGTCGCGTCCGACCGAAGCCTGGCGCCCAGGTAGCCGTTGACGGTCCAATGTAAGGGGGGATTTCATGTTTCGGAATCTGACTCCGGTCGTCAAACCGTTTATGAAGTGGTTGTTGACTCCTGTGGCGGTCTTTCTTGCGTTCGCGGCTGTGTCCGTCTGCGTCGGTCGCGCAGGCGCGGATACCATCGAACTCAAGGACGGGAGAATCCTCGAGGGGAAGATCGTCAAGGAGACGGACACGACAGTTGAGATACAGCTCAAGCTCGGCAAGATGACATTCAAGAAAGACGAGATCAAGAGGATCGAGAAGAAGAAGGACGTCCGCGACACATTCGAGAACGAGTTGGAGAAACTGCACCCCTCGAACCCGGCGGCGTATCTGAAACTCGGGAAGGAGTACATCGGCAAGAAAGATTTCGTGACGGAGGCCATCCTCCTGCTTGAGATCGCCTCGATCCTCAGCAAGGATCTCTACGCCGAGGCCAACGAGCTGATAGGGGATACGTGTACTTCCCTCGGGAGCGGCGATGAAGCCGTGGACTACTACCTGCGCGCCCTTAGCGCAAGGTCGACCGACAGCTCGTTGCGAAAGAAGCTGGATGCCGCACGAGGGACCGATACCGACAAGAACCAGCTCACCAGCTCCCTGATTCAGGGGCTCGAGAAGTATCTTCAGGGGCTCACGGCCGATGCGGCGGTGCTGATTTCGAAGGGGAAACAGGCGCCGGGCGCCGGCAGCGCCAAGCAGTACCTCGGCATG
Organism: Planctomycetota bacterium; assembly: GCA_031082105.1. Lineage (GTDB taxonomy): Bacteria > Planctomycetota > MHYJ01 > JACQXL01 > JAVHLO01 > JAVHLO01. Next base: position 13,053 of record JAVHLO010000016.1, on the reverse strand, counting down.
ACATTGGACGCGTTGATCCGCTCCATGCGCGCGATAAAGACGCCGACGAGCCCGACGAGCCAGGTGCCGGCCGGCACCTGCAAGTCCTGCAAAGGCTCGGGCACGCTCGAGTGCGTTGTCTGCAAAGCAAAGGGCGGCAAGTACTGTACCAGGTGCAGTGGAAAGGGCTCGCTGACTCAGACGTCGCCATCCGGGTCGAAGAGCATCATTTGTACGGATTGCTCCGGCCTTGGTATGCTACTGTGCCTCGCCTGCAAGTCGAAGGCGGTTTTCTCGTATACCTACGTTGGCACCAGCGGTACGGTGACCACCGTTACGACCTATGAAGTCGAGGCCGCGAACCAGGGGGCGTTGCGCAGCAAGGTCGGGGGGTGGCGCAGCATTTACGGATGCCAAGTGACGGGCGGGAGAGTCAGGTGCAAGTGGTGCGGTGGCAGGGGACATACGGGCGGCGGTGAGACATCGGACCCCACAGTAGTCGGCGACACGCAGACAGTCTCTGCCACGTCTGTCTACCAGTACATCGAGTTCCTCAGGGGCTCCCTGGCGCAGTCGGAGACGGTGATTGACATGTGCCAGATGAAGATGAAGAAGCTGGGCACGTTCGAAGTCGATCAGGAACTGGCGGCCGGTGAACAGTTCGTCTTTCACAAGGGAAAGTGGATGGCTCTGGAGGAGAAACGGAAGCTCGTCCCCGCGTTGAAGGGCCTTGATGATCCTGCTGCGGCGGGTATCGACGTTGAGGACACCCGCAAAACCGCAGTCCCTCTGGCTGAGGGCGAGGTCAACCTGGATGAGCTGCTCGCGAAACTCAATGAGCTCGAGAGCAAGCGTGTCTCCGGCGCCACGGCGGATGTCCTGGTCACGCAGTTTTCTCCCGCCTCCGGGGATCAGGGAGAGGGAACGCGCGGGCCTTCCTTCGAGTTGATCGGCGAGAGCAAAGGAAACATCAATCTGAGCCTGTGCGCGAAGATCATGAAACACTCCGAGACCAGGGTGTTCCTCGTCCCGGTCGGAAGGCGAGAGATTGTGGTGCCTGCAAGCATCGTCGCGCCCGATCTTCTGCAGAAGGGGACTATAAAGGCGTACTACTCCGTCAAGCGGACGGACAGAACGATTCGAGTGGATGAGAACGCGGTAGTGACCCATACTGTTGAGGCTGATCTCAAATTCCTCGAATTCAGCGCCGGCCCGGACGGCAAGTCCGTCTTCTGGCGTCCGCGTTAGCCTTGCCGGTGGGGTGTGTTCTTTGTCTATGGCGACCTGTGCTGATTTCGCGCGCTCTTGTGCGCTGCTGCTGGTGTGATCCCGTTTTTTTCGCTTGGAAGGAGCCTGCTCGATGCCTTTAGTGACCGTGAAGGAGCTTCTGGAATCCGGAGTGCATTTCGGCCACCGTACCAGTCGCTGGAACCCCAAGATGAAACCGTACATCGTTGGGAAGAGGAATTTTATCCACATAATCGACCTCAAGCAGACGGTGCGCGGAATCGTCACCGGCTGCAAGGCCGCCGGCGCCATGGCCGCGCGCGGCGAGACCATCCTGTTTGTGGGCACCAAGCGCGCCGCACAGGCCGTCATCGCCCAGGAAGCGCAGAGATGCGGCATGCCGTACGTCGTGGAGCGATGGATAGGAGGTACCCTCACCAACTTCTCCACCATACGCAGCCGGCTGAAGAGGCTCTTCGAAATCGAGGCCATGGAAGCCGATGGACGCATGGAGCTTTACGGCGGAAAGGAGCAGTCCGTGTTCCAGAGAGAGAAACGCAAGCTGCTGCGCAACCTTGACGGCATAAGAACGATGGAAAGGCTGCCGCACGCGATCTTCCTCGTCGACCCGCGGCGTGAGAAGAACGCGATCGCCGAGGCAAGGAAGCTCGGCATCCTGACGATGAGCCTGCTCGATACCGACGGCGATCCGTCTCTCGTCGATATCCCGATCCCCGGCAACGATGACGCCATGCGCGTAATCCACATCGTTGTGAGCAAGCTCGCCGACAGCATCCTTGCAGGCAAGGCCCAGTATGTGCCGCAGACCCCGGTCGCGCCTGCGACTTCGTTCGAGACGTCGGGTGAGAGAGGATTTGGGTCGGACCAGGACAGGAGACGGGGCCGTACACGCGGACACTCTCGCCCAGGCGGCGGGCCGGGGGGCGACTCGAGGAGAGGGCCTCGGGGTAGACGGGATTTCGGCGGGCCAAGAGACCGCCAGCAGCCGAGTCAACCCGTCCAGACCCAAGTCACTGCGTCCGGTGGCCAAGGTCGACCAGCTCCGGCGGTTGAGAAACCATCCGCCCCCGCCGATGCCGGGGCTCAGAATCCCCCGGCCGCCCGGTAGCCCAATGATTCCGGCATTCCCGGCCGCACGATGCCGGGACGCCCGGGGGGCGACAGTCGCTGACCGGCTTGGGCTCAGTCACATTCTTGGAAGGAGATACAATGGTCGTAAAAGCGGGAGATGTCAAGACACTGCGCGAGAAGACCGGTGGCGGTGTGGTCGAGTGCAAGAACGCCCTCGAGGAGGCGAATGGCAATATGGCCAAGGCCGAGGAGATCCTCAAGAAAAAGGGACAAGCCCGCGCAGAGAAGGTCAAGGACCGCGTGTCCAAGGAAGGCAGGGTCGGTTCCTACGTTCACACCACGGGCAAGATAGGTGTGCTCGTCGATCTCGCATGCGAGACCGATTTCGTCGCGAAGAGCGATGAATTCCTTGCCCTGCTCAAGGACCTGTGCCTGCACGTCTGCGCATGCTCGCCGCAGTACGTCTCCAAGGCCAATATCCCCGCGGATGTCCTGGAACAGGAAACGGCCAAGTTCGCGGAAGAAGTGAAGGGAAAACCTCCCGAGATACAGAAGAAGATACTGGACGGGAAACTGACGAAAACGTTGTTCACACAGAAATGCCTGCTGGAGCAGCCGTTTGTCAAGGACGACACCCTGACCATTGGCGCCCTCATTGACGCGAAAGTGGCCAAGCTCCGCGAGAATATCGTCGTCCGCCGGTTCCAAAGGTTCGAGATCGGTGAGTAGCGGAAGAGTATGAAATCGTGTTCACAACGGTCCGTCCCGAAGCCTGCCGCAAGGCCCAGGTTCTCGCGCATACTGCTCAAACTGAGCGGTGAGGCGTTCTGCAAGCCGGAGGAGGGCGGGATTGACAAGAATGAGGCGGCGTACATCGCCAGGGAAATCATCGCAGTCCATGCGCTCGGCGTGCAGACGGCCATAGTCGTCGGCGGCGGCAACCTCATACGGGGCAGCCGGGTCTGCGGCGATGGCGTCGGCCCCGCCGCCGCGGACTACATGGGTATGCTCGCGACGGTGATAAACGCGCTCCTGCTGCAGGAAATACTCGAAAGGCACGGCGCCGTCACGCGCGTCATGTCCGCCCTCACCGTCCAGTCGGTTGCCGAACCGTTCATACGCAGACGATGCATGCGTCACCTTGAGAAGGGCAGGATAGTCATCCTGGCCGGCGGGACCGGGAACCCGCACTTCACAACCGACACGGCGGCCGCGCTCCGCGCCAAGGAGATCGGCGCTGAGATTATCCTGAAGGCGACCAAGGTGGATGGCGTGTATTCGTCGGATCCGGCAAAAGGGCGCGCGACCACCAGGTATTCGCGCCTGTCGTTCGGCCAGGTGCTGGAGAAGGGGCTGCGTATCATGGACGCCACGGCGATCACGATGTGCGAAGAGAACAACGTGCCCATCTTCGTGTTCAACCTCAAGAGGCCCGGCAACATACTGAAGGCGGTATGCGGAAAGAGCGTGGGGACGCTCATCGCCGGTTCTGCTCCGCGGATTTGAGCGTGGATTTGGCGGAAGGAACATATGCCGTACGATGACATTTTTCTGGAAGCCGACGACAAGATGAACAAGTCTCTAACCGCGCTGGCGGATGAGTTGAAGGGCATCCGGACGGGGCGGGCGTCGCCGGGGCTTGTCGATTCGATCCGGGTCGATTACTACGGGGCGCCCACGCCGCTCAAACAGCTCGCGTCCGTCTCCGTCCCGGACCCGCGCCTCATCGTCGTCAAGCCGTTCGACGCGGGCGCATTGCCGGAGATACAGAAGGCCATCCAGAAATCCGAGCTCGGCATCAACCCGACGACCGACGGTAAGCTGGTAAGGCTCGTCGTTCCGCCCTTGAGCGAAGAGCGGCGCAGACAGCTCGTCAAGCTCGTGAAAGATATGGCCGAGCGCGCGCGTGTGTCGATCCGCAACGTACGGCGCGACGCGCTGAAACAGGGGGACGACGAGGAGGACAAGGGAGACCTCACAGAGGACGAGAAGTTCAAGCTCAAAGAAGAAATCCAGAAGATGACCGCCGAAATTGAAAAGAAGCTTGGCGAACTGCTTGAAAAGAAACAGAAGGAAATCATGGAAGTCTAGTGCTTCCGTCGTGGTGACGGGCTATGGTGCCGTCACCGCGCTCGGGCGTGATGCGCACTCCACGTGGCGGCGCCTGTGTGCCGGGGAAAGCGGCGTCGCGCAAATCACGCTCTTCGACGCAAGTCCGTTCTATTCTCACGAGGCCGCCGAGATCAAAGACCTCCAGGGCATCTCGACCCGATGGCCCATCGGCCGAGCAGTCTCCTCGAACAACTCCGGTCTTCAACTCTTCGATGGGCGCGCCTCCCTCGATCGCGGATCCATCTTCCTGCGCGCCGCCTGCCGTGAGGCCGTCCACTCAGCAGACCTCGCCGAGACGATACGGGTGCGACCTGAGCGCGTGGGACTTGTCGCCGGCACCACCCTGGGCGGAATGACCTACGGCACGCGGTTCTACAGGGAGTACCGCGCCCGCGGCGCCGGGCGCGCCCATGCGTCGCTCTTGAGAGACTACCTGCTCCACGGCCAGACGGAATGCGCCGCGCGCAGTCTGGGTATTGGCGGACCGGTAGTCACGGTGACCAACGCCTGCGCCGCCGGCACGAGCGCGCTTGGAATCGCCTCGGCCTTCATCCGGGCAGGGAAGGCCGATGTCGTGCTCGCCGGCGGGTTCGATTCGTTCTGCGAGTTCATCTTTGCAGGGTTCAGCTCGCTGCAGGCGATCGCGCGCGAGAAGTGCAGACCGTTTGACCGGCGAAGGAACGGCATGGTCCTCGGCGAAGGGGCGGGCATCATCGCGCTCGAGAGCGGTCTGAACGCGCGATCCAGGGAGCGGGTCCCCAGGACGGAGCTCCTCTCCGTCGCCGATTCCTGCGACGCCTACCACATCACGCGACCCGACCCCGGAGGTGAAGGCGCGGCAAGGGCAATGGCCCGGGCTTTGAAGGAAGCGGAACTGGAGCCCGCAGAGATCGGCTACGTGAACGCGCACGGAACCGGCACACAATCGAACGATGAGGCCGAGGCCGTTGCGCTTGCGAAAGTGTTTGGCGCTGAACTGCAGAACGTGCTTGTCAGCTCCACGAAGGCTGCCGTCGGTCACTTGCTTGGCGGCGCCGGCGGAGTCGAAGCCGTGTTCACCGTGATGGCGTTGGAGGATGGATCGCTTCCGCCGACCACGAACCATGATGTGATCGCGCCCGAGTGCGCCGGACTCCAGGTGATCCGATCGCGGGCGATCGAACGACGCGTCGATGCCGCGATGTCGAGCTCATTCGGGTTCGGCGGACAGAATTCCGTGGCGGTGTTCGGCGCAGTGTGATTCATGGGGCGCTGCAACATGGAAGGAGCCTGCGGGCCATGAAGGTGTTGGTGACAGGAATCGGGATCGTCTCGCCACTCGGCCTGGGCCGCCGTGAGGTCTGGGAAGCGGTCAAGGCCGGTCGGAAACTGGCGCCTGCAGCGTCGACGCGCTTCTCTATCGAAGGGCTTGGCATCCCGGGTGTCGCCGAGGTGCCTGACCTCGACATGGACAGGATACTATCCGGCGTGGACACAAGACGCATGCCGCGGGTATCTCAGTTCGCTTGCGCCGCGGCCGCCCTGGCGCTGAAGGACGCAGGCCTCTGTGAATCCGCTCAGGGCCGGACTGTCGGCATCGACCCGGTCATTGGAGAGCGCCTGATGTTGTGCGTAGCGAGCACACACGGGTCGGCGGAGCACGCGGTCAAGTTCCATGACGAGATGATTGACTATGGTTCGGGCAAGACGAGCGCGATGCTCTTCGCCACCAGCACGTACAATGCGCCGATCTCGGCGATAGCGCAATCACTGCGGGTCAAAGGCCCTTGCCATGCCATTGCGGGTGGCTGCGAGGCGGGGATCGACGTCGTGGGTCTTGGCGCCGAATTCATTCGAGCCGGTCTCGCGGATGTCGCACTCGTGGGAGGAACGGAGGAACTCTCGGGTGTGTTCCTCTCAGCATATCGGCGTTTCGGTGCTCTCGGCGGCCCTGTCCCCGCCGAAGGCGCTTGCTTCCTCGTGTTGGAGGCTGAGTCCGCCGCGAAAGCACGGCGCGCCGTTTCGTTTTGCGAGCTCACTTCCTATGAAACGGGAATGTGCCCGCATGGTATGACACGCCAGGTTTGCGGGAACGGCGGTTCGCGCGAGAAAGAAGAGCGGAAGTCGAAGTGTCGGATGAACTCGGCCCCCTTCGTTGGCCGCGCGTTCGCCATGTCTTCCGCTGCGGACGTCGCTTTTTCCTCGATGTGCCTCTCGGAGCGCGAGGTGCCCGAGGCCCTGGTTGGAAAGGGCGGGACGCATGCCATACGTCAGGGCGGAGCGGATGTGTTCATCGCCCGGAGCGACGCAACGATCGTCGGGATCAGTTGGACTCGCCGCTGGAATGTCCTCGGCCTTAGCACAACTTGACGGCCAGTCTGGAACGTCAAGACCACAGCTTTGACCTTAAGGTAAGGTATGGAGCGTCAAAGCCGCAGCTTTGACCTTGAGTGTCGAGGCGTGTCAACCCCGCGATCCCGCCGTCCCAAAGCACGCCACGCGCCGGCCGGGTTTCACCTCGAGAAGCTCGGGAGCCTTGTCTCTGCACTCGGCGGACGCGACCGGGCATCTTGGATGGAATGCGCAGCCCCGGGGGAGTGAAGTCGGATCCGGTGGCGCGCCGGGTATCGAGGGAAGCCGGTCGGTTCTCTTCAAGCACGGCGCGCCCAACCTAGGCACGCACTCGAGTAGCGCCCTCGTGTAGGGATGGAGCGGCGTGCTGAGCAGATCCCGGGAAGGGCCTTCCTCGACGATCCTGCCCGCGTACATCACCAACACGTTGTCGCATACCCGGGCGACAACGTCCAGATCGTGGCTCACAAACAGCATCGCCAATCGGCCCAACGCTGAAGGGGATGTCGCCGGCGATCCTGTGCTGCCGGGAGTGGAAGTGTCCGCCCCTTCCTTCGCACCGCTTTGGAGGTTCTTCAGCAGTTGAAGGATTTCTGCCTGTACGGTCGCGTCCAGCGCGGTCGTCGGTTCGTCGGCAACGAGGAGCCTGGGCTCGCAGGCGAGCGCCATGGCAATCGCTATCCTCTGCAGCATTCCCCCGCTGAACTCGTGCGGATACCACCACAGCCGACGCTCGGGTTCCGGAATCGCGACACGCTGCAGAAGCTCGATGGCGGCGCCTCGCGCCTGTGCGCGTGTGCGCTTCAGGTGCACTTGCATGCCTTCCGTCAATTGCCTTTCGATCGACAGGTACGGATTCAACGAGCTCATGGGATTCTGGAACACGATCGCGATCTCCCTGCCGCGGAGGGGCCTCATCGCGGATTCGGACAGGCCGATCAACTGCCTGCCTTCGAATGTGATCGAGTCGGCGGCGACGGTCGCTGATGCCGGTTGAAGCCCGAGGATCGACAGACACGTCATGCTCTTGCCGCTGCCGCTCTCGCCGACAATTCCGGTTGTGGACCCGGATGCGATATCGAAAGATACTCCGTTGACCGCGTTGCAGGCCCCTTGCGGAGTCGGCAGCGTCACACGGAGGTTTCGTACGGCAAGAAGCAGTCCGTTCATCTCAATCTTCCGGACTATGAAGACTGTCTCTCCCCTCGCATGGCCGGATCGAACCGGTCGCGGAGCGAGTCGCCGACCAGGTTCCAGGAGACCATCGCGAGCATGAGACTCAACCCGGGGAAGATGATAAGCCAGGGATAGTCGGCCATTCCGCCGACCCCCTCCATGACGAGTCTGCCCCAACTAGTATCGGGCGGCTGGACGCCGAGCCCGACGAAGCTGAGGAACGCCTCCTCCATCACGATCTGGGGCACGGAGAGAAACGCGTAGACGATCATCGGCCCCGCGAGGTGCGGCATGATGTGGACGAAGATGATGCGTAACGGGCCGGCGCCGCACGCGCGCGCGGCCTCGACAAATTCCTTCTGCTTCACGGTCAGCGTCTGGCCGCGCACGATCCGCGACATCGTGAGCCATTGTACGGCGCCCAGCGCGACGAAGAGCAGTACGATGCTGCGCCTTTCGAACAAGGCCATCAGCACGATGACGAAGAACATGTACGGGAGTCCGTAGAGGATGTCGACAAGCCGCATCATGATGTTGTCAAGCTTTCCGCCAAGGTAGCCGGAGATCGCCCCGTACGTCGCGCCGATCAACAGCGTGATGAGCGTGCCGGCGATCGCAACGGCGAACGATATCCGGCCGCCATAGAGTATCCGCGAAAAGAGATCCCGTCCCGCCAGGTCGGTGCCCATTATGTGCGGCCAGCACGGCGGCCTCGCGCCTTCGGCCGCGGGTTCGTCGACGTCGAACGGCGCAATGAGCGGCGCAAAGAGCGAGCCGATCGTCAGCGTCAGCAGTGCGCCGACGGCAACGACGTTCGTGGCTCGCCGCAATCGCTTGCCGGCCATGTCCGAAGCTCCTATCTCGGCCTGCTTGTGAAGATACGCGGATGGTCATTCCCGCGAAAGCGGGAATCCAGTAGATCGCCGACGCGACCGAGACCGTCGGAATCCGATCTTGTTCTCTTGCCGTCGCACCGTCCCCTGGATTCCAGCTTTCGCGGGAATGACACTCTCACGCTTCTTCATGAACAAATCGGACTACGCCTCCCGCCTCGTCAGCCTCACCCGCGGGTCGAGCATCACATAGGCGACGTCGGCCAGAAAATTGAACGCGCCGAGCATCACGCTGTAGAGCAGCGCGATCCCCATCACGAGCGTGTAGTCCCGTGCCAGGGCGGCGGTGACAAAGTCCGGCCCCAGGCCAGGTATCTGGAAAATCTTCTCGACTACGACCGACCCGGTGAGAACCGCGGCCGCAGCGGGGGCGAGAAACGAGACGACCGGAAAAAGAGACGGTCTCAACGCGTGGCGCGTCACGATCGTGAAGGTGGACAACCCCTTTGCCCTTGCGGTCCGGATGAACTCCTGGCCGAGCACGTCGAGCATACCCGCTCTCGTGAGGCACGCGATCCGCGCCGTGAGCGGTATCGCCAGTGTTATCACGGGCAGAACGGCGTGCGCGGCCGTGGACCAGCCCGCGGGCGGCAGCCAGCGCAGATGGTAGCCGAAGAGATAGGCCAACAGAGGCGCTACGACCAGCGCGGGCAGCGAAATGCCCAGCGCCGTGCCGACGGCCACCGCGTCAGAGAGGACCGAACCATGACGAAGAGCGGCAAGCGCCCCCAGCAGAATCCCCAGCGCCAGGCCGAGCAAGAGCGCCGCAGCCCCGATCTGAAGCGAGACCGGGAGTTTGTCCGCTATGATCTCGACCACGGTCCTGCCGCCGTATCGCATGGACATGCCCAGGTCGCCGGTCAGCAGGTCGCCTAGATAGCGCAGGTATTGGGTAGGAAGCGAATCGTCAAGCCTGTACTTCGCGCGCAGGTTCTTCAATACCTCCGGCGATTCCGCCCTCAGGTCGTCGGAAAAAGGTCCGCCGGGCGCCACGCGCATCAGGGCAAAGACGAGCAGCGTGAGGAACAGCAACGCGACTGCCGTCGACGCGAGCCGCCATGCAAGAAATTTCATGCTGCCAGCCATGAGCGCTCCGAATGGGCACACGTACATTGATGACTTCGGGTAGTATAGGGCTGTGAGAGTCACAAGTCAAGCTATTCGACCCGGGCATGTAGTACGGCCGGCTCTTGATGTGCTTGATCCCACACTGCTCCAAGAACTTGAATTCGCCGCCGCAAAACAGTATCATACGATTCTGGATTTTGAATTGCGGATTTCGGACCGCCAGAATGAACTGAACACGAGATCCGCACACAGGAGCGCCGGATGGGTCTTCTCTCGCGATTGAACGCCAAACAGAAGTCTGTCTTCTTCCAGGCCTGTCTCGGCCTGCTCGCCACCGTCGTTGTCTGTGCGCTCAGCTTCACCGACGTCTACGAAAAGACCGAACTCACCTTCCTCGACGCCCGCTTCGCGTTCAGAAAGAACGCGCCCGCCGCCGAGTCCATCGTCCATGTCGATATCGACGACCTGTCCATCGACGCCATCGGCAGGTGGCCGTGGAACCGCAACGTCCACGGCCAGTTCATCGATACGCTCATGAGCCTCAACCCGGCCTTGATCATCTTCGACGTCGTATTCCCGGACCCGAGCAACGCGGAGATCAGCGCGAAAGAACTCAAGCGGATCGCGTCCCAGGAGATCACCGGGCGCATCGAACTCATCAACCAGAAGCTCGAAGAGCTCGACAGCACCATCCGGATGTTCCTCGAAGACCGGAGCCCCGTGCCGGTCCCCGTGAAAGACCAGTTGAAGTTCGTGCTGGAATGGCGCGAGAAGCTCTCCGAGGAGGCGGTAAGCCTGCAGGCGGAGGTCGACCTCGGCCTGGACAAGGCGAAGATAGACTACGACGGCGAAATGGCCGCCGCTATCGCGAGGTCCGGCAAGGTCTTTCTGGCCTACGGGTTCGGCGAAGAGGAGACCGTGGTCAGCGATGAGGACGAGAGGCTCAGGTCCGAAATACGCGGGCTTCTCAAGCAGGACCTTTCTCAGACCCCGACGATGGTCGCGAACGTGCTGAAGATCGAGCCGGAGAAGATCGTCTCGATCCTGCACGGCCTCAAGCTCGAAGTCGCGTTCGAGACGGTGGAGAAGGAGCTGGCGGCGAAGCCGGACCTGGCGCTCAAGGACCTGATCGCCTCCGCCCTTCCGAGCGCCGGCTTGGACGAGACCAGCGCGGACTACGCGATCATCGCGCTCGCCTACAGGAAGGTAAAGGCTCGAAAACTGCTCGTCGAGAAGTTCATGTGGCAGGACAAGCCGGACCTTGCCCCGCAATGTACGGTGTCGACCGCGGTCACCCCGCCCCTCTACGATTTCGCGGCCGGTCTGGCGGGCTGCGGGTTCGCCGATATCAGCCGCGACCCGCTCGACGGAAAACTGCGCGAGATCTTCCTGTTCCATCGGTATAACGACCGGCTCGCACTGCAGCTCGGGTTCGCCGCGGCGCTGCGATTCCTCTCCGTCACGGAAAAGGACGTCGTCCCGCTGTCAGGCGGACGCGTGGAACTCCAGAACGCGGTCATTCCGGGCAAGGAGGGAAAATCGTCCATCATCCTCCCGACGTCGCCGCGCGGGTCCGTGCTCATAAACTGGCCGCCCGCCGACTGGCAGGATTTCTGCGGCACGCACGCGTCCTACGCGCAGGTCTGCCAGCTCGCGTCGATGCGTGACAGTCTCGTCGCATCCATGGCCTTCCTCGGCAACTCCGAAGAGTACGGCTGCCAGGAACAGGCTGAGAAATGGCTGGATGCGTGGAAGCGGCTTGGCGACGCGCGCAAGGCCTCCGCGGAAGCCAAAGGAGACGCGCAGAAAACGCTGGAGATCGAGAAGGAGGTTGAAGATCTCGCCTCGCAGGTGGCGGCCCGGGTACAGGAGGTTGTCGATAAGCTCAGCAAGACGAAGGCGGAGTTCGAAAAGGAGCCGCCTGAGCGGCGCCGCTACGCAATGATCGAAAACCTGACGAAGTCCATCCAGGCCGCGGACAAACAGGTCAGATCGCTCCAGGCGCTCGCCTCCGAAGAGAAAAACCTCACAGCGCGACTGCAGAAACTGGTCGCGGGAAAGATCTGCTTCGTCGGCTCCGCGCACACTGGCTCAACCGATCTCCACCCCACGCCGTATTCGCCGGCATTCCCCGGCGTCGCCATCCATACCGCGCTTCTCAACATGATGTTGACTGACTCCTTCCTGTACCGGACGTCGGCGTGGCTGAACTTCCTCATCATCCTGCTTGCGGGGGTGATAACGACCGCCGCGACGATGAATCGCAGCGCCGTCACCAGTTCCGCAATCTCGCTGGGCATCCTCGTCGTACTGGGCGCGGTAGGCACGCTCCTGTTCGTAGTGAGCAACCTCTGGATCGATATGGTCGGCCCGCTCGGCAACACGATCGTCTGTTTCGCCGCGTTGACCGCCTACAGGCAGTTGACGACCGAGCGCGAGAAGCGCCACGTCAAGAACGCGTTCAAGCACTACGTGAGTCCCAGCGTGCTCGAGGAGATCATGCGCGAGCCGACGCAGTTGAAGCTCGGCGGCCATCGCCGCGAGGTTACGGTGTTCGTCTCCGACCTCCAGGGGTTCACCACCATCTCCGAGACGCTGCCGTCCGAAGAGATCGTGAATATTCTCAATATGTACTTCAGCACCGTCACGCCGCTCATCTTCGATACCGAAGGGACGGTCGACAAATACCAGGGCGACGGCCTCATGGCGTTCTGGGGCGGGCCGGCCGAGCAGCGCGACCACGCCATGCGCTCCGTGCTCACCGCACTTACTTACCAGGAAAAGATGACCGAATTCCGCAAGCAGATGCTCCAGAAGGGATACCCGGATCTCCGGGCGTCTATCGGACTGAACACCGGCGTGGTCATCGTCGGAAACATGGGCTGCTCGACGCGGATGGACTACTCGATCATCGGCGACAACGTAAACCTGGCATACCGGATCGAGGGCGTGAACAGGGAGTTCAAGACGGCCATCCTCATCGCCGAATCGACGTACCTGTCCGCTACCGAGTTCGTCGAGGCGCGCGAGATCGATTACATACGCGTCAAGGGCCGCGTCAAGCCGACGCGACTGTACGAACTGCAGGCGCGCAAGGGGCAGCTTTCCGCCCTGCAGACAGAGGTCAACGCGTTCTTCACCAAGGGGCTGGACTATTACCGGCAGCGGGCCTGGG
>JAVHLO010000169.1 GCA_031082105.1 Planctomycetota bacterium | reverse complement strand
CCGCAATCTAAAATCTAAACTCTAAAATCCAAAATCTAAAATCGACTGTCCGCGCCATTGGATGACACTTCAGAGCCTCATCATATCCGGCATGTGCGCCTGGAGTCAACGTTTCCTGCCATCATGGAGCCACGCGGCCAGCAGTCCCGCGAGCGCAAGGACGAGCAGCGCCGGCGCAAACTCGTGCCTCATCGGCTCCAGTGTGCTCCCGGCGCGGATCTCGGCCGCCACGGCTGGGGAGAGCGTCCTCGAACTCCCCGCGGTGTCGGATTCGTCTTCATCGAGTAGGCCCACGACACGCCAGGTTCCTCTTGTCCGGGGCGGCTCGCCCGGCCGTCCGGGCCCGTCCTTTTCGGCCGGTCTGCGCACCCGTGCCGGGCGCATCCGATTTCGCTCCTGCAGTTCTGTCACGACATTCGCCCAGAACAGCGGAAAAGGCGGCAGGACGGACCAGTCCGCGTCGCTCTGCTCACCTCGCCACCTGACGTCAAACGGGATCACGAGCAGCCAGACCCCGGTCAGGTCGTCGGAATATCTTGAGATCAGCGGCACGCCGCCGCGCGAGACGAGCACTGTGAGCCGGCCCGGGGCTTCGGACGCGAGCACGGGCCTGCCGGCCCGCGCGAAGTTCACAGTGTCAAGCCGCGCGCCGCGAACCAGCCCGTCGTCCGCCACGACGATGTCCCCGGCAAGCTCTTCCCTGCTGTTGAACCGGAAAGGCGGGCAATCGCCGGGCGGGGCGACGAGCACGACCGCCGTGCTCGGAATCGATTCGGGCAGCACGCCGTCGAATACTAGCAGGTCGTACACGTCGTCGTCCGCAGGGGCCGCGGTGCGCACGTCGAGTCTGCACTCGCCGGTCGCAAGGAAGGCGCGTTCCAGCGCGGAGTTGCCGGCGGTCACAAGACAGACCTGCAGGGCCGGCTGCGTCTCCAGCTGCAATGAGGCGGTGTCGTCGCAGTCAAGGCAGTCCTGGAACGGGGGGTGGCTTTCGAGACGGACCGCAAGGAGGCGCTCCTTTGGGTGAGAGAACTCATGCGCCGTGAAGACATGATCGACCGCCGAATTCGGAGCGAGATCAAGCTCCACCGAATTGCCCGCTCCGACCCGGCCATCCGCATCGTGCGACGAAAGCGTTAGTGTTGCGCCGCAAGGCTTCTCTGAGAAGTTCCTGACGCGCACGAGACAGTCCACCCGCAAGCGATCCGTCGCCCGTTCTTCGTCATCACGTCCATGGGCAGTGGTCGCGGCCATGTGCACGATGGCGACGTTGTCCGTCTTTGCGCCGTAGAGAAGGTGGACGACCCTGGGGCGCGTTTCGGCGCCGCCGGGATCATCCCGCGCCGGTGACGGAACCGGCCTGGGCGAACCGTCGCCCGCGCCGTCGGAAAAGACGACTACATGCGAAGCGCCGACCTTGGCGGCGACGGCCGTCGCGCGGTTGACGAGTGCGTCGGCGTTCACCGGGTGTTCCGCAGCCGACGCGAGACCTTGACTCTCCGCGTAATTTGGCTCGCTGATGAACTGCAGGAAACCGACAATCTCGCCGACCGTGAGTCCCGCCGGTAGCGGGAGAGGGTCCTCGGAGACGACAAACACCGGCGAATCAGGAGGAAGCTCGTCGAGCAGTCGACGCAGATCGACGATCGCTTCGCGCCACCGAGTCCTGCCGCCGGGCGTATTTCGAGCCAGCATCGAGGCGGACGTATCGAGTGCGACAACCAGCGAGGGGGGCGGGGCCTCTTCCAGCATGAGCGCCGGCCTTGCGAGCGCGAGCGACGCGAGGATGATCGATCCGACCAGAAGGAAGAGCGAGAGCGTCACGCGGCGTCGGGCCTTGACCGGCGTGGCGGTGTCCGGGCGGGGGAGCCTCTTCCAGATCATGAGGCTCGGAACGACAAGCACACGGGGCCGGTGCAGCACGATGGCGAGCAGGTAGAGCAGTGGTACTCCTGCGAGCGCAATCAGGCCTGTCGGATTGAGAAGTTCCATGGTTCTCGTACTCTCCCTCTCCCTTTGGGAGAGGGCGGGGGTGAGGGTCGAATGAAGTTCCCGCGGCCAAGGTCGCGCGCTGACCGTGTCCTGAAGACCCTCACCCTAACCCTCTCCCCCGACTTCGTCGGGACTCCGCTGCGGCTTCGCCGGAGGGAGAGGGGATTCCTCCGGCGGACGCGTACGCCATCGATTGTGGAGCCACACCCACTGTTCCGGCTTGCGCAGGATCATTTCCTCCAGCTTGGTCGTGACCTGCTGCGTCACTTCCGGGATGGCGTCCTCGGAGTATTCCGTGACGCTAGGGACGAGCGCAGGCTCGTATCCAAGCACGTACGAAGGGCCGCACCCGAGCCTGTAACAGTAGAGCGGCACAATCGGCGTCTCGTACTTCAATGCGAGCGCGGCCGGACTTCGGGTCGTCGAGGCCTTCCGGCCGAAGAAATCGACGAATACCCCGGAGCTCCCTGCGTTCTGGTCCGCGAGAATCCCCACGACGCCGTTGTTCTTCAACGCCTGCACCATCCCCTTGAGCGCGCCTTCCTTGTCGAGTATCTTCTGGCCACACCGGGTCCTCATATTTAGAACGTACCGGTGGATGTACGGGTTCTCTATCATGCGGGCGACCGAGTAGAGTTGATAGCCGAGCAGCGCGGTAATGAAACCCAGGAGCTCCCAGTTGCCGAGGTGCGCGGCGATAAGTATGACGCCGTTGCCTTTCGACAGGGCATTGTCGAGGTTCTCTCTTCCCTCGAGCTTCACGTGTCTCCGCCAGTTTTCCCGGGAGAGGTTTCGTGTGACCCAGAACATCTCGCCCATGACGATCCCCCAATGCCTGTACACGGATTTGGCCATTTTGAGAACGCCGACGCTGCCGAGCCGCCTGCCGTAGACCTGTTGGAGGTTGGCGATGCAGACCTTGCGCTGGCGCGGGTAGTAGTGGAAGAAGAATATCCCCGCCGCGCGCCCGAGACGTTCGAGCGGATTGCCGGAGAGCGAGCTGAAGAAGAATTCCAGTATCCTGAAGACCGCGTACTGGACGATATGGACGAACCAGTAGAGGGGGGTCTTCTTGAAGAACTTCTTGACGCGGCTCCTTTTTTTCTTGCGGCTCATCGGGCGTTTCTCTATAACGGTTTCGGCGCTCTGGAGCGTCAAAGCCGCAGCTTTGACCTTGGATTGAGGCGTTGGACAACCCCCTGAATCCCCCTTTGCCAAGGGGGACTTGCGATGCCCTCGTTCTCCAAGAGAGACTTGGCTCACGCCAGGAACAGCCCCGCGAGGAAGCTGTATTTCATCGCAACCGCGTCGTGCGGGCAGGCCTCCAGGCAACACAGACACTCGATGCACTTGCCGCTGATGAGATCGGGCCTGCCATCGACCACGCGGATGGCGCCCGCTGGGCATTTCGAGGAACACTCTCCGCACCGGCGGCAGTTCTGCCTGAAGGACGGGCGGATCCACAGGAGCCGCTCGGCGATCCGCGTGATGCCGGCCGGCAGGATTCGCATGGGTACGCCTATGGGCAGTAGATATTTCTGCGGCTTCACTGACTCGAGCGGCGGTCCGTCGATCCTGATGTGCGCGAGATCCTTGACGCCCAGCCCGCGCCGTGCCGCGATGTTCGTGGTCATCACGTCATTCTCGCCGAACCCCATCAGGTGGGCGCAGACTGCGTCAATTGCCACCGCGTCGGTGCCCGCGATGATCAGCCCGACATGTCGCGGCCGCCCGCCCGACGAGGGACCGTTCCCCTGCAGCCCGATCACGGCGTCGACAACCGTCAGCGCCGGGCGCGCGCGCTCGAATATGGAGACGAGCAGCTCGGCAAAATCGACGGGATCCGAATACTCCATGTGGTACGCGGTCTTGCTGTAGCCGGGCACGACGCCGTAGAGGTTCTTGATCGCGCAAGTCATCAGCGTAAGCGCGTGCGTCTTGAATTTGGGCACGGATACGATGGCGTCCGCGTTCAGCGCACGCGCGGACAGGCACAGCATGCGTTGCCCCGCTTTGACCGTGACGGTTTCACTCTCGAATCGAACCAGTTCCACACCTAGTTCGTTGCACACTCCCAGCATGCCGGTCTTCGTCCACAGGCGTTCGTGACCGGCCTTGTGCGCGGAGGGGCTGTCGCCGACAAGCGGACGGCCCCCCGCTTCCTGCACGAGCTGGAGAACGGACTTGAGGACCAGCGGATGGGTCGTGATCGCCTTCTCCGGCGGCTGCGGTACCAGCAGGTTCGGCTTTACGAGCACGGTCTTACCCGGCCCGGCGAACCTACCCATGCCTCCAATCGCCGCGACCGCATCCGAGACCGCCTCCCGCACCGCCTCGGGTTCGTAGGCTGAACATTTTCGGACTGCAACAACGGCTCTTTCCGGCCCGGGCATGGATGGTCTCCGGCATACCGCCTTCTCTTGCCGTGTCGAAGTTCGACCCTGCCCATGGCAGGCGTCGATTGGCGAATGCGCTGCGATGCGCAACAAGACCAGCTACCATGGGCAGCGTCAAAGCCGCGCCAGCGGAGTATAGCATAGGAATTGACAACGGGCAAGAAATTTGGTAGCGTTATGGGCCTTTGGCATGCTTTGGGTCCCTGCAGACATGAACCTACGCTACATCACAATGATCGCATCCGTAGCAGCGGCGGCAGCCATCGTCGTCAGCCTTGTCTACGCCGACAACGGCGATGCCAACCAGCAGGTGTACAACCACCTTTCGGACAAAGACCCCGCGGTCCGCAAGGCCGCAGTACTGCTCATCGAGCGCGAGGGCAAGGCCAGCGGGGTGAAACGGCTCGTGGAGTTGATCGAATCCGAAGAGGACCCGACCGTTCTTGCCGCATCATTCCAGGCGCTCAGAAAGCTCACCAGCGAGAGTCTCGGCGACGACCCCGCCAAGTGGCTGGAGTGGTGGAAGACGACCGGCTCCGCCAGCTTCCCGCCGGGTGACGGTTCGGATATCGCGCCGCTCCCCGAATACTGGAATATCTCCGTCGTCGTCACCATCATCGCAATCCTCGTGCTCGTCCTGTTCATGCTCGTCTTCGGGTTCATGGGCGGCTACCGGCTCAAGCAGCTCAAGGAGATCATGCGCCGCGCGGAGACATATGTCCAGAGCGCCGAGACGATGTCCAAATCGTCGGGCGGACTTCTCGCCGAGCTCGAACGGAAGAAATCCGAGATAATGCAGTTCATAACCAACCTGAAGGACGAGAACGAGGCCGAAATCGAGCGCTTCTCCGAATTGCTCGAACAGAACGTGCATCACCGAATGCGCGAGGCGACGATGTCGCTTCGCGAAAAGGCGGAAAAAGAACTGGCACAGACGCTCGTCGGCTTGAAGGAGGGCGTCGAGGTCGATGTCCGCAGGTCGGTCGGAGAACACACAGACAAGGGCGTGAACGAGCTGGTCACGCGCCAGGCCACGTTCCTTGCCGACCTCGAGGCGCACACGCTGTTCATCGAAGGATCCTTCTACTTCATCAACAACAAGCTGGAAGAGGCGATGAAATGCTACCGGAAGCTGCTGCACCTGAAGCCCGGCCATTACGTCGCCTGGAACAACATGGGGACGATACTGCGTCAGATGATGAGGTTTGACGAATCGCTCGAGGCCTACTCGAAGGCGCTCGAGATCTCTCCCAACAACGCCGGCGTGCTCTACAACGTTGCCGGTGTTCATGCCCTCCAGCGGCGAAGGGACAAGATGATCGAATGCCTGCGGAATGCCGTCCACATCGATCCGGAGCTCAAGGACGAGGCGCTCAACGACCAGGTCTTCAAGGAATACTGGGCTGACCAGGAGTTCAAGGACCTGGCCGAAGGGTAGTTCGTGCGAACGTACGTACGTGCGTGCGTACGTGCGTACATGCGTGCATGAGTGAGTGAGTGCGCACTCACGCTTGTACGCGCTCACGCACGCACGCATTCACGAGGTCCTATGTCCGGCAGAAACTGGCTCGTGGTGACGGTCGCGCTTCTTCTCGTCGCGGCGGCCATGTACCTGCGTCAGACGCCGTCTGCCCCGCCCAGCCCCGCCCCTCCTGCGGCCGCCTCCGTAACCGAGACCAGGCAGCTCATGGGGACGCTTGCCACGGTGACGGTCATGTACGTGCCCGGCGAGGGCGACCCGCGCAAGGCCGTCGGTGACGCATTCGCCGAGATGACCCGGCTGGCCGCGCTCTGGAACAAGTACAACGCCGACTCGGAGGTCGGGAAACTGAACACGGCCGGCACGAACCCTATCGTCGTATCGCCCGAGACCGCTCAGATAATCAAGTGGGCGCAACGTTTCTCAGAGCTTTCTTCAGGCGCGTTCGACATATCGATCGAGCCGGTGCTCAGGATGTGGAAGCGGTGCGCGGGTGAGGACCGCTTGCCGACGGACAAGGAGCTCGGCGACGCGCTGTTGCTCGTCGGATATCGCGACATCCTGGTGGAAGAGAAGGCGGAGCCGGCCGGTGTCGCGGGGGGCGGTGAAAAGAAGGCCACGATCCGGTTCGCGCGCGATGGGATGGCGATCGACCTCGGCGGAATCGCACAGGGGGTCGCCGCGGACCTGGCCGCCGCGAAGCTGGCCGCGTCGGGCGTGAAGAGCGCATTGATCGATATCGGCGGCGATATCCGCGCGCTCGGCGGCAAGCTCGGCCAGGGCGACTGGGTGATCGCTGTGCGCGATCCGCGCGACGCCGCGAAATTCGTTGCGAAGCTGCGGATGAACGGGAATGCGGTCACAACGTCCGGGGACTACGAGAGATTTCTCGTCATCGGCGGCACGAAGGTGAACCACATCATCGATGCGCGGACCGGCGGGTCGGCGAACCTGTGCGCGTCGGTCACAATTATCGCGCCGACAGGGTGCGATGCGGATGCGCTTGCCACCACAGTGTTCGTGCTGGGACCGGACGACGGGATGAAGCTCGTCGAGTCGCTGCCGGACGTGGAGGCGCTGATTATCGACCCTTCAGGAAAGGCGCACAGGTCGAGCGGGTTCGCGAAGCACGAGCAGCAGTAGGCCCGGCAGAACGTCTGGAAAGCCACCGGACACGCAGCCGTTTTTCATTGATCATTTGTCATTGAACATTCTGCATTCGCCAAAGCAACTTCTTTTCTCCGACAATCAAGTCAGGACAAGAGTTGACCGGGTAAATGAAGAATGTTCAATGACCAATGACTAATGTCAAATCACCTTCCGCTTGTTCGCCACGCAATAGCCACCGCCCTACGAACCATCTTCATCTCTCAGCCGCTTGCCGGTCAGCCGGATGAACACGTCTTCCAGCGTTGGTCGGTGGACGTGCAGGTCTTCCACGCGCATACCGTACGACGTCACCGCTTCCAAGGCATGCTGGAGCGTCGAGGCATTCTCCGCGACGGTCCCGGAGAGGACGAAACGGAGCGTATCGTCGCGGCGTTCAAGGGCGGTCACTCCGGGAATGGCGCGGATCTTGTCATTCTGAACTCGGTTC
>JAVHLO010000168.1:7165-7486 GCA_031082105.1 Planctomycetota bacterium | reverse complement strand
GTTGACATGTTCACAGGCTTTTGCTAACTTAGCGCAAGGTTTTGCCGGTTTCCAACGTCTTTAATGGTGACAAGAATGCCGCACGATCCGCACGGTTTGGCGAGGAGGTGTCCGGAGATAGACCTGATCCTGAAGGCCGTCGGGAAGAGCCGTGAGATCCTGGTCACAACGCATGCTCGATGCGACGGCGACGCGATTGGCTCCGTGCTCGCGATGAGCCGGTTTCTCCGCGCGAGCGGGAAGATTGTGGAGATGGCGGTCGATGACGCCGTTTCGGCCCAGTACGCGTTCCTGCCGGGCACGAATGACATCAAGGTCGGG
>JAVHLO010000168.1:4883-7155 GCA_031082105.1 Planctomycetota bacterium | reverse complement strand
CATCGCGCTTGACAGCGCGAACCTGGAGAGGATCGAAGGGATAGCCGCGGTGCTGCGGCCCGATGTGCCGCTCGTCAACATCGACCATCACGGCTCGAACAGCCGGTTCGGCTCGATCAACTGGGTTGATCCGGGCAGCGCATCGGTCGGCGAGATGATCTACGACATCATCTTGGCCGCCGGTGGGGGGATCGACCACGACATAGCCCTGGGCCTTTACGTGTCGGTGATGACCGACACAGGGCGTTTTTCTTTTTCGAACACCAGTTCGCGGAGTCACCGCATCGCAGCAGCGATGATCGAGCACGGGCTCAAGCCCGCGGAGATAGCGCGGCGCGTCTATGCGGACAAGACGCTGGGCGAAATGCGGCTGAATGTCGAATGTCTGGCCACGATGAAGTTTTCTCCGGACGGCCGCGTTGCGTGGGCCAGACTGACGCGTGAGATGTATCGCAAGACCGGCACGTCGCCGCGCGACTCCCAGGAGTACGTGGAGGCGGTGAAGTCGATACATGGCGTGGACATCGCAATCCTGTTGAGGGAGACGGAGAAGCCGGGCCATGTAAAACTGAGTTTCAGGGCAACCGACCCGCTGAACGCAGCCGAGGTCGCGGCGCTGTTCGGCGGAGGAGGACACCCAAGGTCCAGCGGGGCCACACTCGACGGCGATGCCGATACGGTCGAGACCAGGGTAGTGCAGGCCATACTGCAGTACGTTCGAGAACGACCAAACACCGGGAACAACAAATGACAGACGCTTCCAACGACAAACCGGCCTGGACACCGAAGCGGATCGCTGCGGGTCTGCGCGAGGCCGTTTCCCTCGAAGGGGCATGGTCGGGCTCGCAGTGGTTGGCCTGCCCTGCCCGTCCTCCGGGCAAACCGCGCGGCGGCGTCGCGCCTGCGCGTGCCGAAGGGCAATCGGCGCTCCCCGACCCAGTCCAGATGCGGTCTGCGGATGCAAAGCAACCGACGCCCGCCAGGACACCTCCACCGGGCAAGTTCGTTGTGCGCAGACTGACCGTCAACGACCAGTTCAAGGGCGACAAGGGTGATGCGCTTCGAACCCTCGCAGAGGAAGTAGCGGTCTGCAAACGCTGCGCGCTCGGAAGATCTCGAACGAAGCCGGTGTTCGGCGTCGGCCGAACCGAAGACAAGGGGATCATGCTGGTCGGAGAGGCGCCGGGACACGATGAGGATGTCCAGGGCGAGCCCTTCGTCGGGGCCGCAGGCCAGTTGCTCGACAAGCTGCTCGAACGCGCGAAGGCGCACAGGTCGGACGTCTATATCGGCAATGTCCTGAAGTGCAGACCGCCGAGCAACAGGATGCCCCAGCCCGCAGAGGTGGCCGCTTGCATCGTGTTCCTTCGCCGACAGATGGAGATACTGAAACCCGCGGTCATCTGCGCGCTCGGCCGCCACGCCATCCGCGCCCTCACGGGCCGTGAAGAGCCGATGAGCGTGTTGCGCGGCACCACCGAGAAATTCCAGGGAATACCCGTGCTGATGACCTTTCACCCGGCATACCTGCTGAGAAACCCGGCGGAGACGGACAATGTCGTCGCCGACCTGGCGCGCGCTTTTTCGCTTTTCCGTGAAAAATCAAATGCTTGACATGGCTCGACAGCCGATATAATATAGTGACATTTTTCCGGGTCCGGACGGTTCGTTTTGCCTCTCACTTCATCAGGAGCTGTCATGGGTAAGGAAGCTTGGGGTATTGATGTAAGCAAGTCCTCCGTGAAAGGGGTCAAGGTCCGGCGGACCGGCAGCAGGCTGGAACTGCTCGAGATCGACACGATCGAGTTCCCCGTGCCCACGGGAAAGGAGACCGTCGATGCGGACCTCCAGATCCGCGAAGCCCTCTCCAGCTTTGCGAGGAAGAACAAGCTGCAGGGGACGATCGTGGGATGCTCCCTGCTCGGCCACGGCACGTTCAACCGCATAATCAAGCTGCCGCCCGTCGAGGCCAGGCGGCTCGAAGAGATCGTGCGCTACGAGGCGCAGCAGCATATCCCGTTCAAGCTCGAGGAGGTCATCTGGAGCTACCAGCCGCTCGACCGCCAGTATGAGCCCGGCGAGGAGCGCGAGGTCATCATCTTCGCCGTAAAGAAGGACCTCGTGGCGCAGTTCCTGAGCAACGTCGACGTCATCAATTTCCCCGCCGACATCCTCCAGTTCGCGCCGACAGCCCTCTACAATTTCGTCAAGTTCGACCAGGATACGAGCGGCACGATGGTGATCCTCGATATGGGATCCGACAACACCGACC
>JAVHLO010000168.1:0-4873 GCA_031082105.1 Planctomycetota bacterium | reverse complement strand
GACGGTGATCGACGCCGAAAAGTACTGGATCAGAAACCTGCCCATCGCCGGCAACGACATCACCAAGGCGATCGCGAAGAAGTTCCAGATCCCGTTCGACGAAGCCGACAAACTCAAAATCACGGCCGCGCAGTCGCAGCAGGCCAATAAGATCTTCGCCGTCATCCAGCCCGTGCTACGCGACCTCGTCGGCGAAATACATAGGTCGCTCGGCCACTACAAGTCGCTTGCCAAGAGCGTCAAGTTCGAGAAGATGCTCATCGTGGGCAACTCGTCCAAAACACTGAATTTCCAGAAATACCTCTCCCAGAACCTGCAGATGGACGTCCAGCGCCTGTCGAAGCTCGGCAGAATCTCCGTCTCCAGCAAGGTCAATGACGCAACGCTCCAGAAGCAGCTCCCCTCGCTCGGCGTCTGCCTCGGCCTCGCGATACAGGGGCTCGGACTGGCCAGCAACAAGATCAACCTGCTGCCTCCGGAGCGGCTGGCCAAGAAGGCCATGTCGTTGAAGAAACCCTATGTCGTCGGCGCCGCCGCTGCGCTCGCCCTGTCGGTCGGCGCGCTCTACATGGACGCAACGAAGGACGTCGACAGCCTGACCACCTGTAACAGCCGCCTGCAGGACCTCACGGGCAAGATGGACATGGTGCGCGGCAACGTCTCCGCCTCGAAGGACATGAAGACGCTCGATATGCGGCTCGCAATCATCGCATCGTGCGCCGGGGAGCGCGACACTGTGCTTACTATGTTGAACAAGCTCAACGAGCTCCTCCCCGACACGAGCCTGATGACCGACGAGCAGAAGGCGGACAAGATCTGGCTGCTCGAGTTCAGCGTCAAGGAGATCACGCAGGACAAAGAGGTGGACCTGGAGGCGGCCGCCGGCCCGAGCGCCGTCGCCGCGGAACCCTACAGGGGGCCCAAACCCTTCGTCTCGCGCCGCCTCCTGCAGGTCACGGCCGAATTCGGCGTCCACGGCGAGGCGGGCAAGACCGCGGACGCAACCACCAAGTGGAAGGACAAGGTCGTTTTCCCGTTCGCCCAGGCATTCGGCCTGTCGCGCGAGCAGGTCACTCTCCTCGCAGACCCGCCCGAACCGATCTCGATGCTCCGGTCGCGGGCCGAGGAGGCCGCGGCAAAAGCCGGCGGCGGGGCGCTGGGCCCGGGGCCGGACACGGGCGAGAAGAAGTACTTCCGGCTCGTCATGATGACAAACGACCCGATCCCGGTCAGCGCCGTCGAGCAGGAGGAGATGAGAAAGAAGCTGGCAGCCGCGTCCGCGCCGGCAGAACCGCCGAAACCCGCAGAGGAGACGCCCAAGTAGCCTGTGCCCGCCACGCTTTGCATGATTTGAGGTTGAGGAGAAAACAATGGATGCCCTGAAGAAGAATGCGTTCCTGGCCGTCATGTGCGTCGTCGGCGGCCTTATCGTCATCTGCTTTGCCTATTTCGTGCTCGGTACCTGGGCGGATACGGAATCGAAGAGACAGGGCATCAAGGGCACGCTCGGCGACATCGAGAACAAGAAAAACGAATTTGCACAGGAGGCCAAGACCATCGCCGCCGAGAAGAAGATCGCCAACATGCCCGAGGATTCGATAATCACCGAGCGCTGGGCTGAGGTCTTCAAGAGCGAGCGTGACCATTATGCCGCCAGCATCAGGACAATCCTCAAGAGCTGCCAGGAGATGGATGCCGGGTTCGAGCAGTGGTTTCCGGGCCTGACCATCAGCGCGGGAGGACGTCCGCCGCTCGGCGACTTCGTGGCGCGGTACGCCGACGAGTGGCCCAAGCTCGAAAAGGAGCTCAAGAGCCGTCAGATGGAGATCGGAACGGCCGGCGCGCGCGATATCTTCGGCGGCGGCGGCGGGGCCGAGGGCGGGTTCATGTGGGAATCGACGATCAAGGAGGAAACACTCAGCGATACACAGAAGAAGTTCTGGATTCGCGCGAAGATCGCCGCGGCGCTCATCGCGGCAAAGGCCGTCAGACTCGAGAAGGTGGAGTTTCCCCCGGTGAAGGAATCCAGCTCGCCCACCACCCCGCGATTGGGCGACCTTCCGCGGATACTCAGAGATCAGCAGCCGCTGGCGGGGAGTATCCCGGTGAATATCGTAGTTCAGATGCACAACGAGAACGTGCCCGATTTTGTCCGCTCGCTCCTTGCGGCCAGGATGCCGGCCCTTGGCAAGATCCCTCGCGAGGACGTCCTGTCCACGCTGCTGGGAATAAAGGAGCCGCCGGCGGACGCGCCTACTTTTCTGCTCCCGCTTCGAATCAAGGAGTTGACCGTCGCCAAGACGACGACCCCGCCGGAGGAGATAAAGGTGCCGGTCACCGAAGAGGAACAGCCCAACTGGAAGCCTGGCCCGCCTGACAAAATACCGGTCAGAGTCATCGTGTACTGCCACATTATCGATTTCAATATCACGGATCAGACGATCGAGGCAGTCGCCAGTGTGGAACAACCTCCGCCCCCCGCTCCGGTCGAGTAGGCCCGCGGGCGACGGACGGGAAAGCGAATACTCCCGGATGCTCCGCGTGAAACGACGTCACGGGAGAGAAGCTGGTAGCCGCGAACGTGGACTCTTTTGTTGAGGTACACAATGGACCTGAAGAAGCTCTTTGTTCAACACGGCGAGAAGATCGGACTGGGCGCGGCGATACTCATACTCGTCCTGGTCGTCGTCAAGACCAGCGTGATGCCGCCGGAAGATACCGATGTCGGGTCGGCGAATCAGCTTGCCGACGAGCTCGATCGGCGTCTGAACGAGGACCAGCCGCCTAAGGCGGAGCTGCAGGACTACGTCGCGCGAAACACGAGCATGTGGCAGACGGTCACCGCAGCCAAGGGCGGCAACACGTGGGCGGTGTACAAGGCGCCCATTGCCAAGGCGGACGTGAAGACCAGAGAGAGGGCCACCGTGAAGTACCTTTACGCGCCGATCGTCCGCGAGCCGAAACTCGCGCTCGGTAAGGTCACCGTCGAATGGGAGGCGGATAAGAAGACCACCGCCGCCGTCAGCGGTTACAAGGTGTTCCGCAAGGGGCCGCAGGGCGATTGGCAACCGCTCACGGAAACGGCCATCACCGATACGTCGTTCACCGACAACAAGGTCGAGCCGAAGAAGAAGTACTCATACAAGGTATCCGCCGAGACGAAGGAACCCACCGCGACCACGAAGGTTGTCGAGAGCGATGTGCGTGAGGCGACCACGCTGGGCGTCAAGCAGATCATCTTCAGGGGAGGGACCGAACAGATGGCCCAGATCCTGGTCCGCAAGCTCGATTCGGCCCAGGAGAAGATGTTCTTCGTCAAAGTCGGAGACAAGATTGGCGACATCGTCGCCATAGACATAAAGGGCACGAAGGTCGACTTCGGCACCGGCTATGTCCTGAACGCGATCAAGAAGGAGAAGCGGAAGTACGTCCGAATGGAGACCGTGAAGGAATGGACGGGCAGCACGTATGTCGAAAAAGAAGTGGAGAAGGAGGACTTCAAGACCGAGTTGAAGATTTACTACACGGACGATGACGGGAAGGCCTGTGAGATGTGGGCGGAGACCGACTCCAAGCCCGAACCCAAGAAACCGACGACACCACCCAAGGAGCCTGAGAAGCCGGCCGAGGAGAAGAAGCCCGACGAGAAGAAGGACGAGGGCAAGTAGCGGGAAGAGAGTCGAGCGCTTGTCATTCCGAACTTGTTTCGGAATCTCCTTTGGCACGTGTCCGGCCTTTCGCTGAAGAAGACGCCGTCCCGCTGAAGGCTGGATCCGCTTGAGGCGGGAAACAAGTCCGGCATGACAGATTTCGAACCAAGCCTGAAGAAACACCTTCCGGAGCTGCGCCGGCTGGTCCGGTCCACAATCACGGAAGACCTGGGCAGCGGCGACCTGTGTTCGGAACTCGTGATCCCGCCTTGGGCCCGCTGCGAGGCGGTCATACTCGCCAAGAGCCCCGGAGTGGTCGCGGGTCTGCCCGTCGCTCGCCTCGTCTTTGCCGAACTCGATCATCGTGTGAAGTTCATGCCTCGCGCGATGGACGGGGCGCGAGTACGGCCGGGTCGGGTCGTCGCGCGACTCCGCGGCAAGGCCAGGTCAATTCTGACCGGCGAGCGCCTGGCCCTCAATTTCCTGCAACGCCTCTCCGGTATCGCCACGCTCACCAACAGGTTCGTCGCGCTGGCCCGCCCGCACGGGGCGCAGATTCTCGACACCAGAAAGACCACGCCGGGCCTGCGCTTCCTCGAAAAGTACGCGGTGCGCGCCGGCGGCGGGAGGAATCACCGCATGGGGCTCCATGATGGCGCGATGGTGAAGGACAACCACATGGCGATCCTGCGTGAGCTCTGCCCCACGCGCCGTGAGCTCGTGGCAAGTCTTGCAACCGCGCGGGCGGCGGTGCCTGCGAACATGTTGTTCGAGGCCGAGGCACAGAGCCTGGACGATGTCCGCGCCCTGCTCCACGCCCGTGTGCCGGTCATCATGCTCGATAATATGAATACGCGCACGATGAGCCGCGCAGTCCGGCTCGTCCGGCAGGCCGACGCAATGCGAGGAAGCCGCACGACCATCGAGGCGTCCGGCGGAGTCTGCCTCAAGAACGTGGAATCGATGGCGCGGACCGGGGTCGATTGGATCTCGGTCGGCGCCCTCACCCATTCCGCGCCTCCCATGGATCTTTCGCTCGAAGTCGTGCGCGTCATGGCGCGGTCATGATCCGAGTGGCCCCAGTGCGCCAAGACAGACTTTCCCGAAGAGCCCGGTGGTAGCGCGGGCACGCCGATCTGCGACGCAGCGCCTTTTAAATGTATGTGACCGTGATGGGTCAGACGTGTCTGATCCGTCAGACAGGTGGGACCAGTCATCACAGG
>JAVHLO010000167.1:4913-7530 GCA_031082105.1 Planctomycetota bacterium | reverse complement strand
CGCAGGTTCGGGGAATCGATCGAGGCGGGTGAGCGAGCGCTCGCTGCGGGCGGAGGAGACCGCCCCGAGGTCGTCTTCAATCTCGCCTTTGCCTATGAGGCGACAGACCGCAACAAAGCGCTTGCGCTCTGGCGGCGGTGTGTGGAATTGACCGAGGACAATCCAAGATACTCGCAGGCATGTGAGACGGCGAAGCGCCGGATCGCGAAGCTGGGGGAGCGATAGGCCGACTTGTTCAGCAAATTCGATTCGGTGTCATGCCCGAGCCTCCATCGCCCGCCGACGACGTACTCTTCGGGAAGACCGTCTCTTCTGGCGGGGCAATGCGCCTAGAGCCAACGGTGACCTTGACGGTGCGATCGAGGACTATGAGAAGGCCCTTTCGGTCGCGCCCGCGAACCGGCCGCATCGCAAGCAGGTCGAGGCGCTGTATCGTGCGGTCGCCGAAGGCTAGAGATGCGGCTTTGACGGTCCAGAGGCGGCCACAGAAGGTCAAAGCTGCGGCTTTGACACTCCAAAAGCTCCCACCCCGCGCTACTCGCCCTTGATGAAGTCCACCTCGAACGTCGCCTTCTCGCAACCGCCGGTCGGGTCGAGGCGCAGCGATGTTATCTTCTTCCGGTTCCATTCAGGATGCGCGCCTATGTTGAAGTCGATCTCGACGAACTCCCCGCCCGGTACCAGCGGACGATGGACCGCCTTTTCCTCGGACCAGTTCGGGCTGTCCTTCGTCGTCCAGTACAGCGCAATATCGCCGCCCGCCGACGCCTTCACGCGCACAAGCACCGTGTGGCATGAGTTGCCGTCGATCCTGCACCGCGTCCGCGACAGGTACGGGTCGGCGCCCGTCGCCGTGCCTTTCATGATCCCGTTCTCCGCGACGAGGCTCTCCACCGCATTGGCCACCACCCACCCTTGAAGCCCGTCCGTGAAATCGAACGCGACCGACTCCGCGTACGGCGGGAGGAGCGAGACCGACTTGTGCCGCGCGCCCTCCACTGTGATCGCATGCGGTCCGCCCGAACAGACGCGCAAGACCAGCAGCGCAAGATCGGGCCGGTACATCCAGCCTGGCTGGTCCTGGATGCAGAGGTGCTCCCGCTGCGGCAGCTCTTCCTGGCCGCAGACGACCTTCGCGGGCCTGTCCATTCCCGCGATCGCCACGTAGCCGCCGACGTGCTCGGGGAACCTGATCTCGAACTGCAGCTTCCCCTCGGCCCAGGCGGGGCCAGAGACCTTTCCGCGCGTGTTGATGAGCAGCCGGCCGGGTCCGGCGGCGACCGCGTACGTCGCCGGCTCAAGGTCCCAGTCGAGCAGCTTGTAGACGTTCTTCAGGATCAGACCCGGTTCGAACACCCAGCCGCACTTTGTCCCGTCGACCGCGCTGAAGTTGTCGGGCCACAACGCGACGTTCGCGCCCGACGTGTCCTGCTGGTACATCGCGCTGATCGTCAGCCCTTCCGCCACCTGCCGCCATGGGAACGACTTGTCATGTTCCCACAGTTTCAGCAGCGCGTACGCGTAGCGCAGCCCGTTCCACTGCACGGGCTGGCCGATCCACGTGCCGTCGAACCATGACCCGCCGTAGAGTGCGATCGACGCGTGACGCAGCATCGGCATTTCGGGCGGGTTCCACATGTAGACGAACGGCAGCCCCGTCCGCGCCCAGTAGACCGCCTTGTCGAGGTAGCGTTTGTCCCCGGTGAAGGCGAAGGCCTCGAGGTACGCATCGACCGCATCAGCCGAGGCGAGTATGTCCGGCGAATGGACCGGGCATTCCCAGACCTGTGCCGCCCGGGGCACCTGGAACCGGTCCATGAACGCGAAGGATTTTTCAACGGACTTGAAGACCTCCGCGTCGCCTGTCATGCGCGCGAACCTTGCGATTTCGTAGGCGTTCCGCGCGCACGTGCCGATCTCCGCGGCGTCGTTCGTGCCGAGTAGCGCGTAGTCCCTGCCCTTGAACACGCCGCCCGACTCGACGCGCGCCTTGAACCGCCACGAACCGTCTTCGCGCATCGTATCCAGTTGCGCCGCCGCGGCCGACGCGAGGTTCTGCAATCCGGCCGCAGGGTCGCCCCAGGTGAAGCCGAGGTCGTCGCCGGCGGGCATGAATTTGCCGAGCTGCACAGCCAGTTCGGCCCGATCGGTGTATTTTTTTCGCAGCCCTTCGTCCGCCGCGTCGAGCGCGGCGAGCTTCAGCAGGAACGCGTAGTGGGGCGGCAGGGCCTTGAGGCTCAGCAGGTCGCCCGCGCCCTTGGAAGTCCACCACTTCTGTTCCGGCTCGATCCAGAGCGATTCGAGGTAGGCCTTCATGCTGAACTCGATCTCCTTCCGGTAGTCGCCGCGCGGGATCTGCGCGGGCTTGGGCACGCCGAAGGCCGTGAACCATCGGTCGACGCAGTCCAGCGACTGCTTCGCGGAGGCGAGCACCGCGATGCGGCAGTCGAGCTTCAGCGGCGCGCCCTTCCTGAAGAAGAAGAACTTGTCCTCGCTCTCGAGCCGGTTCTCCCTGACCCACTTCGGGCATGACGGCAGGAAGAGGCCCATGAGGTGGTTTTCCTGCCCCTCGATGAAGTTCGGCGAGGCGAAGACCGCGCAGGGCCGCGTGTTGTAG
>JAVHLO010000167.1:0-4903 GCA_031082105.1 Planctomycetota bacterium | reverse complement strand
TGTAGCCGTCCCATTGCTGGAGCGCGTCCCAGAAGAGCGCGATCGCGCACCCGCCGTGCGAGACGGCCATCAACGGAATCGTGACCTTGTTCGGGTGCGGCATGTACCGCGTGTAGCAGTCGACGTCGTGCATGTCGAGATCGGACGAGGACCGCTCGTCGCCGACGAGCCATTCGAGCCCGCAGAATAGCGCGTCACCCTTCTTCGAACCGAAACTCCCCTCGCCGACGCGCAGCATCGGGCCCTGGAGCGCGATCAGGACTCCGTCGCCGTTCGGGGTCGCCTGGTACTCGACCTGCACGACGTCGTCCTCGCCGATGATGAACACGAAGGAGAAGTTCCACTTCACCCCGGCCCCGTCGTCGAGCGCCGCCTTGAACTGCACACCGACCCTGCCCTGGCCGGGGTTGGTCCGCTTGGCCTCGGTGGCGTGGATCGGCCTGCGCAGGATCTCGAGATCTTTCTTCACTGCGAGCATGCCGAACGAGTTGGCGACAGCGAGCCGCTCCCACGTCCCGCCTTTGTCGGCGTCGACCGCGAACACGCCGTAGCCGAACTTGTTCTTCGGGAAGACGAGCCTCAGGTGCGAATTGCCGAGGATGAGGTCGTCGCCGACCCGGGTCAGGGCTGGTTTGGTGAAATGTTCCGCGTTGTCCGGGAACCCCTTTGCGCAGACGAACGCGGCCGATCTGAGGACGGGTTCATCCTTCGCGTGCCTGACGGCGACGGCGGCCTTTGCGACGAGCGGCTTGTCCGTCCGGATCTTCCAGGCTGCGACGACCGACTTGCCGCCTTCGATGGGCCCGACGGTTGTCTCCTTGTCGCCCTCGACGAGTTCGACCTCCTTCGGGACCGTGAGCGACAGCGCGACGTCCTTTGCGGCCCGGCCGCCTTTGTTTCGGATCTCGCAGCTCACCTCGCAGGTATCGCCCTTGGCCGACACCGCGCGCGCGAGCCGCAACTGCGACACATCCAGGATGGGCGGGACCATTTCGAGTATTTCCCGTTCCGAGAGCGCGCGGTCGAATATCTTGATCTCATCGAGCGCGCCGACGAAGCCGGATCCGATCTTCAGCGTATTCTTCTTCGGGCTGGGCTTCCCCGTCCGCGGCGCCTCTTTGTTTTCGCCGTCGATCCAGAGCTGCATCCTGTCGCCGGTCCAGACCGCGACGACATGGTGCCACGCGCCGGGCTCGGGGACCTTGCCGGACAAACGCGGTTCGGGGTTTCCGTCGACGTACACGAAGAACGAAGGGCGCCCGCCCTCGGTGGCCGTGTCGAAACGGAGCAGATAGTTGTCCCAGAATTCGATGACGTACTGGTAGAGGTCGCTCTTCGGGTTCTCCGGCTTTACCCACGCCTGGATGGTGAGCTCCTTGCCGATCTGGAGCTTGTCGCTGCACGAGAACTCGATGAACGTGGGGCCGGGCAGGGAGATTGCGCTGCCGGAAATGCCGGCGACGCGCTCGGAGGCGCCGCGCACCTCGCCGTTGAAGCCGTTGCCGGAGTCGTCGTTCACGGCCGAGCCCGGTGGGTCGTCGAAACTCCAGTGCGCGAGCGGCCTGGTCGCCGGTGCGGGCTCGGGTCCGCCGCCACCCGCGCCCTCCTGCGCGCTTGCGGCGAGGGAAAACGAGAACAGCACCGCTGCGATGATGCAGCACGGAATGGCGAGTCTTGTCATGGACGGAATCTCAATAGCCACAAAAGGCACAGAAGGCACAAAATCCACAATCTAAAATCGTACGTAGATCGGATTCGACATGATCCACGGCCTCGGTCCGTGGAACGCTTCGAGCCGCAGTGCGCCCGGGGCCGGGATCATCACGGCTCCGCGGTTCGTATTGTCCTTCTCCCAGATGACCGCGCCGTTCAGGAGCACGCGCACTCGGGCGCGGACGGGCAGTTCGAATTCCGCTGTCATGCCGGGTCGAAACCGTACCTCGTCGCCGATGCCGGCCTTCTTTTCTCCGGCAACAACGCAAAGCTCAAGACCGCGCGAGTCGTGGTCGAAGTCGAATGCGATGTAGCTCCGTCCGTCGCGAAGCGCGGCGAGGACTCTCTTCGTGTCCGCGTCGGTCCCGCCCTGGTCCGTGACCTTGTCGAACGGCGCGTCCAGGAGCAGGTGCATCCGGATCGTTTTGAAAGCCAGCTCGTACGGGAAGACCGTGACATCCCGGCCGAGCGCCTTGCGATGTTCGGCGTGGTTGTCGACCTCGCCTACGCCGACGATCTTCTCGCCTGAGGCGAGCAGCCGGTCCCACCTTGCGACGGATTCCGACTTGGGGCCGGTCATGCTGTGCGGAAAATTCGTGAACGCCGCCAGCGCCTCGTCAGGGCCCACGAGCAGTTCTTCGAAGTCCGTCATCATATCCCAAATGCCGAGGCCCGTGAAGCGTTTCACCGACCAGTCTTCCCAGCGATATGATGGGACGTCGAAGAGCTTCGTGCCCGTGTGGTCCGGGTGCGCGATGAAACCGAACCCGCCAAGCCCGGCGGCCCTGTCAATGTACTCCTGCGGCCTGAGCGATGCAAGCGATTTCACGTCCGTCTCCGCGGGTAGACCGAACGCGAGGTAGTGGTTCAGGTCGGGCGATATCTCCGTGCCTACGACCAGCAGGACCTTGCCGTGCCGGCCCGCGTGCCCGTCTTTGCACGGCTGGAGCGTGTCGTGGTCGGTGAGAAAGACGATATCGACGCCGGCCTTCGCTGCCGCGTCGATGATCTCCGGCACGCTCCCAGTCCCGTCGGAGTAGTTCGAGTGGACATGCACAACAGAGACATAGTCGTAGGTCATGGGCAAGTACCTCCAGGCTGGCACACCGCTGGGGACCGCAGTGCAGTGACCGAGATGGCCCTGGCGCAGCGTAGCCTCCGGGTCGTACATGTAGGTGGCGAAGAGGCTCTCGCTGATCGACTCAGCGGAACGCACGCCCTTTGCGACGTCCGCGCTGATCCGCCTGGCCGCGTCGACGAGCTCCTGCCTTCCTCCGTAGCTGAGCGCAAGGCAGAGGACCATCCGCGAGTTGTTCTTGGTCAGGCTGATCGTCTCGGCCAGGGCGTCCCGCGCGGGCTGTGGCAGCTTCTCGATCTGGCCGACGGCCCTGAGCTGGAGGTTGTTCCTCATCAGCGCCTCGCGCTCCTTGATGAGGAACTGGCGCAGGAGCCGCATCAGGTGGTTTATCTCCTTCTGCGGGCGGCGCCAGTTTTCGGAGGAGAACGCGTACAGCGTCACCCATTCGATCCCGAGCCTGGCGCATTCTTCGGTTATCAGCCGGACGGTTTTCGCTCCGCGCTCGTGGCCCCGCACACGGGGCAGGCCGTGCTGTTCCGCCCAGCGGCCGTTGCCGTCCATGATGATCCCCACGTGCCTCGGCAGTTTTATGGCCTGCTTATCCATTTGTGTCAATGACGTCTTCCCGGCCCGGACCTGAAGACAGGATTGAAATCGGAACACCGACCGATTCACGGATGAACTCGAGATAGGCCCGCGCCTTTGCGGGGATCACGCTCAGTTTCCGTGCGCCGTGGGTCGCCATCTGCCAGCCCGGGAACTCGCGATAGACTGGCCTGCACCTGGCAAGGACGGCGCTGGAAGTCGGAAAGGAATCGATCCGCGCGCCGTCGAGCTCGTAGTGCGTGGCGACGGCGATGGTCTTCATCGCGTCGAGCACGTCCAGCTTGGTGATCGCAAGCGACGTGACGCCGTTCACGCGCGCGGCGTACTTGAGCGCGCAGAGGTCGAGCCATCCGCACCGGCGCGGCCTGCCCGTCGTCGCGCCGAATTCCTTGCCCAGCTCGCGGAGCGATTCGCCGACGGCGTTCTTCTGCTCGGTCGGGAATGGGCCTTCGCCGACCCGGGTCGTGTACGCCTTGGATACGCCGACCACATTCGCTATCAACCTGGGCGGGATGCCGCTTCCGGAAGACGCGCCCGTCGCGCAGGTGTTCGATGACGTCACGTAGGGATAGGTCCCGAGGTCGATGTCGAGCATGGTCCCCTGGGCGCCTTCCAGCAGTACGCGCTTGCCGCCCTCGACGGCATCGAGCAGTCCGGGGAGGTGGTCGCCGACGAACGGCTTGAGCACCTTCGCGTGGCGTTCGCATTCCTCGAGTACCGCCGGGATCGACACGGGTCTCTCGCCGTAGCAGCCCGTCAGCATCGCGTTCTTCTGTTCGAGGCTGCGCTCGAGCGTCCGCTGCAACGCCGGCGGGTCGAAGAGATCTCCGACCCTGACCCCGAGCCTGGCGGCCTTGTCCGCGTAGCACGGCCCGATCCCGCGCCCGGTCGTGCCGAGCTTGCCGTGTTCTCTCTTCTCGGACGAGGTGTCCAGGAGCTTGTGAAAAGACAGAACGACATGAGTGCGCTCGCTGACGACGAGCCGGCCCTCACAGACGATCGAAAGCCCGCGCAGCATCTCTATCTCTTCGCCGAACTGGACCGGGTCGAGGACTACCCCGTGCGCGATGATGCACCGTGTCGAGCGATGCACGATCCCGGACGGGACCAGGTGGAGGACGAGCTTCTGCGAGTTGACGACGAGCGTGTGACCGGCGTTCGCGCCACCCTGGTAGCGTACGACGACGTCGGCCTGCTCCGAGAGAAGATCGACGATCTTGCCTTTCCCCTCATCTCCCCACTGCAGGCCGACGACGCAAGTCGTGTTGGGCATGGATGTGTCCCCGCGCTGAGTGCGAAAAGAGAGACTTTCAAATACCGTCCGCGGCCGGTGGTCGAGTCAATTGACGACTTCCCAACTTCGCGCCTCGAGCTGTTCCGGCACCTCGCTTGAACCCATGTCCTTGGTGCGCAGCAGGCCCGCATCGTCTATGTAGAAGCTGCGGGAGCCCGAGGCGCCGTACTGTTCCGGCACCCCGAAGTTACCATGTAGCTATGAAAAAGGCC
>JAVHLO010000166.1 GCA_031082105.1 Planctomycetota bacterium | reverse complement strand
CCGACCGCTACTTTCCGATCGCCAGCCGCACGGCCAGGCGTTCTTCGAACCCGGCCTCCCGCACTCGCTTCTGCGCGGCGGCGATGTCGTAGTCGACGCGTTTTATGGTCATCGTCTTCGCGCCCGAGTCGAAGACGCCGTACGCCGCCTTGGGACACCCGTCCCTCGGCTGGCCCACGCTGCCGGGGTTTATCAGGTACACCTTGCCGTCTTCGATCGGCAGCGTCCTGTCCTCGTGAAAATGCGTTTCGAGTTTGCCCTGCGCCACAACCAGCGGCGCGTGAGTGTGGCCGAGGAAGCAGACGGTGATTCCAAGAAAGTTGTTCGACACGTACAGGATGTTGTCGCGCATCACCTGTGTTGTCAGGACATATTCGTCCTCGTGTCTGGGCGATCCGTGGGCCATCAAGTACGCGTTGTCGACAAAACTGCGGCGCTTGAGACCTGTTATGAACTCGAGTTGTTCGGGTGAGATAGTTTTCTTTGTCCAATCGAGAACGTCAAGCGTGCCCTTTTTGACCGATGGTTCGATTGTGGTGGCGCCGGTGAGGAAACGTTCGTGGTTTCCGCTGATACAGACCACGCTGTGATCCATCGCCATTTTCAGGCATTCGGCCGGCGCTGCGTTGTAGCCGATGATGTCGCCGAGGCAGAGAATCCGATCCACGTGGTCTTTGGCGATCGAATCCATCACCGCCGACAAGGCGTCCACGTTCGAGTGTATATCCGCGACGATCGCGTATCGCACGCCATCTTGAGCCATCAGTATGCCTACTTATAGACGGTTATAGCGACGTCCGGACAAACGACGGCGCAGTTCTGGCAGGCCGTGCATTCGGTTTCCTCAACGATGACGGCCGGGAGAATGCCGCGCAGGTTGAGGCGTTTGCCCATCCGGATATGCTTCTTCGGACAGGCGTCCAGACAGAGTTCGCACCCCTTGCACCTGTTCTCTTCAATGATGATCTTCGGCATAGTTCGGAAAGCTCCCCCAATTGAATTTGCGTCTCAAAGTGTCGTAGAAAGAGAGCGACGGGTTTCTGACCAGATGAAACCTGTGCTGAGAAGACCGAACCGCGATGATGTCGCCTTCACGCAGGTACGTATGCGCCTGGCCGTCGATCGTCAGCACCATCTCGTCCTGCTTCTTGACGATTTCAACCTCCGCGATGTGGGTTGGCGGGATGACGATCGGCCTCATGTTCAACGAATGCGGGCTGAGCGGCACGGCGATGATGGCGTCGAGCGCAGGATCGACTATGGGCCCGCCCGCGGAGAGCGCGTGCGCCGTCGAACCGGTCGAGGTGGCAAGTATGATACCGTCGCCGCCGAACGAGGCGACCTTGTCTCCCTTGACGAAGAGGTCAAGCACGACCATGCGCGACACGGTCCCGCGGGAAATAACGGTATCGTTGAGGGCCGAGAACGCGCCTATCCTGCGTCCTCCGCGCACGACCCCGATTTCGAGCATCATCCGCGGATGGGCGCGCAGCTCGCCGCTGAGGATCGCAGGGAGGTGTTTTCTGAGCTCGGTCGCGTCGAACTCGGCCAGGAACCCGAGTCTGCCGAGATTGACTCCAACGGCGGGAAGGTGGTTCGCACCGAGCCGCCTCGCGGTCCACAGGATGGTGCCGTCGCCGCCGAAGACGACGACGAGATCGGCCTTCGCTTTGTCGAGCGCGAGCTGGCCGGTCAGGTCGATCGCCTTGACGTGCGCCTTCCGGCGCAGGAACGGCTCAAGCCGCGACACGAAAGTTTCCGTCTTCTCCTTCCTCCGGTCGCCCACGATGATGATGGATTTTTTCATAGTCTGCTCAGTTCCCGCAATGACACAGGATCGGTCCGTCCGCCGGCGCAGACGAGCGCTGCTCGGGCAATACCCTCGGTGTCCAGCCCGAGCTTTCTGAGAAGAACTGCGCGCGGACCGTGTTCGACGAATGCGTCGGGGACCCCCAGCGCATACAGCTTGCTCGTGTCGCCGCCCGCGCCGCGGACGGCCTCGGCCACAGCCGACCCGAACCCGCCCGCAAGCGCATGCTCTTCCACCGTGATGACGAACGGCAGTTCCTTGCAGAGCCGCGCAAAGAGTTCCGTGTCGACCGGTTTGGCGAACCTGGCGTCGACCAGGGTGAGCCTGACCCCTTCCGAAGCGAGCCGGGTCACGGCACGCAGCCCGGGGTAGACCATCGACCCGAGCGCGATGATCGCGCCGTCGGGTCCCTTGACCAGCATCTCCGCCTTGCCCGTGGCGAGCGCTTCGGACGCGACTTCTTTGCAGATGACCTCGGCCTTCCCGGGCACCTCCGTGCGCGGATATCGTATGGCGACCGGTGTCTCCATGCGCAGCGCCCAGCGCATCATGCTTTCGAGCATCTCGCCGTCACGCGGCGCGGCGATGGACATGTTCGGCAAGGCGCGCAGATAGGCGATATCAAAAAGGCCATGGTGCGTCGGCCCGTCCGCACCGACTACGCCGGCACGGTCTATGGCCAGTATGACCGGCACCGGCTGCAGGCACAGCTCCTGACAGACCTGGTCGAAGGCGCGCTGGAGGAACGTGGAGTAGATGGCCGCCACGGGGCGCAGGCCGGCCGTCGCGAGTCCCGCGGCGAGGCCGATGGCGTGCTGCTCGCAGATCCCGACATCGAAGTAGCGTGTCGGGAACTCTTTCTCGAAGAGCACCAGCCCCGTCCCGTCCGGCATGGCGGCCGTTATCCCCGCGATCCGCGGATCGGTCCGGGCCATGGACACCAGCGTGCGGGCGAAGACCTCCGTGTACATTGGCGGGGAGATCGCCTCGCCGGCGTCGATCTTGCCGTCGTGCACGTGCACCGGCCCGACGCCGTGCATCCTGAAGGGATCGCTGAGTGCGCCGTCGTGGCTCCGACCTTTCTCGGTGACGACATGGAGCAGAACGGGCCCTTTGATCCTGCGCGCGGCCCGGAGCGTTTCTATCAGAAGCTGGATGTTGTGACCGTCGATCGGGCCGTAGTGATGGAACCCGAGGTCCTCGAACAGGAGACCGCCGATGCCCGCCTTGAGCGAGGCCCTGATGTGTTCGATGACCTTCTCCATGGAACGACCCACGATCGGCACCTTGTCGAGGACATTGTGAAGCTCGTCCTTGATCTCGTGATACAGCGGCGCCATCCGCACCCTGTTGAGGTAGTTCGCCACCGCGCCGACGGTCGCGCCGATGCTCATTTTGTTGTCGTTCAAGACGACGATGAGGTTTTTCTTGAGCGCCCCGCATTGGTTTATCGCTTCGAAGGTCATGCCGCACGTCAGCGCGCCGTCGCCGATGACTGCCACCACGCGTCGTTTTCTGCCCTGAAGCTCGTCGCCGCACAGAATTCCCAGCGCGGTGGACACGGCAGTGCCGGCGTGGCCGCAGGTGAGCGCGTCGTACTTGCTCTCGTGCCGGGCCGAGAAACCGCTCAATCCGCCCTGTTTCCGCAGCGTGTGGAACCGGTCGCGACGGTCGGTCAAGAGCTTGTGGGTATACGTCTGGTGGCTGACGTCCCAGAGGACGCGATCATCGGCGAAGTCGAAAACGTAATGGAGCGCGATCGTGAGCTCGATCACGCCGAGGTTCGAGCCGAGGTGCCCGCCGTTCTTCGCGACGACCTGCACGATCTCGTCGCGGATCTCCGTGGCGAGCCTCGGGAGGCTCTCCACCGGCATGGCCTTTACATCGGCCGGGCCGTTGATCTTGTCAAGAAGACGCTCAACCATGGGCGGAAAAGACAAATGACCGAGCTGTTTCTTGCTCACAAAGGCCGCGCACGCTACGACATGGCCGTTTTGAGGTAACCCCCACTTATACCACACGGCATCGAATGAGTCAAGCGTAATTGTACCGCCGGGAGCGGCACACTACGAAGCGCATTTGGGAATCGCTCGCAAACAGCACGCGTGCCCCCAAGGCACCCGGCAGTTGACAAACCCCCCGACATTTGGCATACTGGAGTGGTTGGACGAGCGCGATTGCGGACACGAGTCGAACATTCCTGCGGACCAGCCCGCGCGCGTCACAACTTCCTGCAGGCCTTGGCGCGCCCGTAGCTCAGTTGGATAGAGCGGCGGTTTCCTAAACCGCAGGTCCCGCGTTCAAATCGCGGCGGGCGTACCATTGCCTTGTCCGCCGAACCTGTTCTTCCAGGACGCTCGGTGGCAGGAAAGACGAAGGCCCGGGGCCGGGCACACCGTGGCGGGGAGGTAAAGTTCCCAAGGGCGCATAGCCGATATTCTCATCAGTGCTGGTGTCGTCTCTTTTGAGCCGAAGATGGAACTCAAGGACTATATTCGTATATTGCGTTACCGATGGCTGACCGTCCTCAGCCTGGCCGCGTTGGTCTTTGCGGGCAACTTCTATCTTATCAGGCCGGGAGCGCCGGTCTATTCGTCCAAGTGCCACATTCTGGTGAAAGACACTCCGGTCCAAGTACTCATAGAGACGGGCGGCATGCCCCCCATGTGGGGCGATATCACCAAGGAAACGCGCGTTGCCTTGATACATACCGCGCCGGTACTCCGCCGGGCGGTCTTTCTCGCAAGAGAGGTGTTGAGCGCGAACCCATTCAGTCCCAAGGACGGGATCGAGCCGCCCAGGGACGAATCCGGAAAGACGCCCGCGGACCGCAACTGCGACGCCGAGGCGGAATGGTACGAGGTGAATGAAGAAACGGCCACACAGGCCGCTTCCCAGCTCAGGGCCATCACGTCGTATGAGCAGATGAAAGAGGCTCCCGAGTTTGTGATCATCACCGCGCGCGATCCGAACCCCGAGACCGCGCGGGCGTTCGCGGATTCACTCGCCATCGCGTTCAAGCAGGTGTCGGAGCATTCGACCGGGCGCCGCATCCGGGCCGCGCAGGAGTTCATCGGCCAGCAGATAGACGAGCGGCAGAGGCAACTAGACGGAGTCCAGCGGAAGCTGGATCAACTGGAAAGAGAAGAGAGCATTCTGAAGGACAGGCGGCAGGTTATCGTCGATTCGCTCGGGTTGCCCCAGAAACAGGAGCTTCTGCGCAAAAAGGAGGAGGAACTGGCGACGATCGACGCCCAGATGGCCGGCCTGACCGCCGCGCTGAAGGACAGATCCATGCCTGTCGAGGCGTACCCGGGTAGCGTGGTCGCGCTGAAGGTGACCGAGCTGCAATCGGAAGTAGAGCGGCTTGAGCGCGAGCTGATGCGGGCCGGCTTGACACTGACCGCGGAGAATCCCGAGGTGATCAAGCTTCGAACGGAGCTGAACATGGTCAGCGGGAGGCTTGCTGTGGCCCAGGGTGAGGCCAAGATCGAATACAGCGTGACGACCCTTGAACAGAGAATCTCCACGCTCAGGAAGTTGCGCGTCGACAGAGAAGGCCTCGAGCAGCAGATTTCCAGTCTCAGAAGCCGAATAGAGGAAGACCAGAAGAAGATCGAGGACGGGCTCAGGTCGCAGCTTGATGCCGTTCCCAG
The DNA here is from genome assembly GCA_031082105.1 of Planctomycetota bacterium. GTDB lineage: Bacteria > Planctomycetota > MHYJ01 > JACQXL01 > JAVHLO01 > JAVHLO01. The sequence goes on along the minus strand of JAVHLO010000166.1, from coordinate 2,072 downwards.
GGCGACAGGGCCGGCGGGGTCCCACGTCAGCCTCGTCGCCGAATCCACAAGCATCTCCACGGAGATTGACGACCTCAAAAAGCGAAAGAACCAACTCAGCCTCTATGATGTTCTACGCGACGACCTGATCGAGGTTCTTTCATACGCCAAGCCCGGCGACCCGATATCTTCGCCGGCCAGGACCTCATGGCCGCTCGGGCTGATCATCGGCCTCATGGTCGGGGTAGGCGCCGCCTACTTCCTCGAGTACATCAACCAGACCGTCCGCACGGAGTACGATGTCCGCAGATACATCAACCTGCCCGTCCTCGGCGCGATCGTGTTCATCAAGAACGAGAGCGAACGGCTCCTTCTGAACGTGTCGCCCAGGATGCCGTTTCATGAGGTTTTCAACACCATCGGGACTCTGATCGAATCGTATGCCACTGAACACAAGGCACACCTGTTCATGGTGAGCAGTTCCCGGGCGGAAGAGGGAAAATCGACGGTCACCTCCAATGTGGCCATCGCGCTGGCCCGCAGCGGGCTAAAGGTGATCCTTGTTGACTGTGACACCAGGAAATCCATGCTGCACAAATTCTTCGGCGTGGATAATTCGCGCGGCCTCACGACCTATCTCAACTCACACATGGCTTCGGCAGATGGCGGCCAGGCGTCTCCTGTGACCCTGCCGGGGGCCCTCTGCGCGACCGAGGTGGAGGGACTTCAACTGTTGCCTGCAGGGCCGCATCCGCAGAACCCCGTCAGCCTGCTCAAGTCCGAGGCGATGAAAGGCCTGCTGCGCGAACTGCGCGAGGCGGCGGACATCGTGCTCGTCGATGTGCCGCCCATCAACCTGGCGGTTGATACGATGGCCCTCGCGCCTGTCGTCGACGGGACGATCTTCCTCGTCTCAGCGGGCGAAGTTACGAAGGAAGAGGTTGCCTACGCCAAGCGGCTCATCGAGAGCGCCCGCGGGACATTCATCGGCTGCATCCTCAACAAGGTCACGCGGGCAAGCAGGGGGTACTACTACTACTACTACCATTACTACGACAAATACAGGTACAAGTATTACAGGCAGGAATAGGAGTTGCTCGTCATGTCGAACGCCAGGCTGGGAAATCTTGTGTTGGCGCCCATCATCGTGCTGGCCTTGAGCGCATGTACGCGCCCGAATTTCTCCGAGCAGACCATCTGGCAGGAGCATTCGACCGATGGGCCCGTCGACATCGATGCCGTCGTCTCTAAGTACCCGGAGCTGGACGGCGTGCTCATCTCCGCTCCGGAGTACATGGAGGAGCTCGAACGGGAGAAGAAGCGGGCCGAGGCCGAAGGCACGAGGATAGTCGGGGAGCCTTATGTCGTGCAGCCATCATCGGTATTGATGGTGGAAGTCCCGGGACATGGCGAATTCACGCGGCAGGTGCTGGTCGGCCCGGACGGAACCTATGACTTCCCTCTCATCGGTGTCATGAACCTGCAGGGAAAAACGCTGGAACAGGTCCGCGCGGAGTTGACCGAGAAGCTGAAGCGGTTCATTAAGAACCCGCAGGTGTCAGTCAACTCAAGCTATATTGGCGCGGCGGGCACGGTGCTGTCGCCTTCGACCCATACCGGCTCGATCACCGTCGTCGGCGCCGTGAGCGAAGGGATATACGGGTACACGGGTCGAGAGACGATCCGCCACATCATCGCGCTCGCGGGCGGAGTGTCGGATGACGCGGCATGGCGCGACATCCGGGTCATAAAACAAAGCCCGGGCAGAAAACGCGCCCGCATCGTGATTGTGGACTGGTTCAACCTGGTCAAGTTCGGCGACCTGTCGCAGGACATCCCGCTGGCCAGCGGCGACATTGTGTACGTGCCTCCGCACTTTCCGCTGGGTGAACATATTCAGCGGGACTGGGATCTCATCATGAAGTACGCGAGCCAGTCGCAGTCCTACGATCAGCTCATCCAGTATTTTGAGGGCCGCCTGCGCGGAAGGATAAAACCTCTCAGAGACGCGAACCATTAACCCGCATTATTCGTGAAGGTTTGTAGTAAGGCACGGAGGCCGCAGCCGGAGTGGCGTCTTCTTCCGAGAAACG
>JAVHLO010000165.1 GCA_031082105.1 Planctomycetota bacterium | reverse complement strand
CCGGACTACGAAAAGTACCCGGACGCGAGACGGTTTACCGGGGAATATGAGAAGAAGTTCGGCGTTGCGGGACCGTACTCGCTCTACGCCTACGATGCCGCGAACATCCTCCTTGCCGGTGTGGCGAAGGCGGGCGTTGCCGACGGCAAGAAGGTGGCGGAGGCGATAAGGGGGATGGAGCACAACACGGCCCTCGGCAAGATCAAGTTCGACGAGAAGGGCGACATAAGCGGCTCCTTCTACATTATGTGGGTCGTGGAAGGCGGCAAGTTCGTCCGTGCAAAGGTCCGCTAGAGAACGCATCACATGCAGTCTCTCTTCAACGGCCTCGTGCAGGGCGCGGTCTATGCGCTCATCGCGCTCGGCTACACGATGGTCTACGGCATCCTGAGGATGATCAACTTCGCCCACGGCGAAGTCTACATGATCGGCGCGTACCTTTCGGTCGTCACGCTCTCCCTTCTGACCGCCCTCGGCTTCGCCGCCGTGTCCGTGCCGCTCTGCCTGCTCGTGTCGCTCGCGGTTGCCATGGTCTTCTGCGCGGCGCACGGGTTCACCGTCGAGCGCGCGGCCTACAAGCCGCTCAGGCAGTCCCACCTGCTCGTCCCCCTGATCAGCGCGGTCGGCATGTCCACGTTCCTCCAGAACTACGTGATGCTCGCGCAGGGCAAGGCCCCGAGGGATTTCCCGCACGAGTTCCGCGAGCTCCTGGTCAGCCGTACTTTCGAGCCGTTTGGAGTCAGGGTCAATCTGCTGGAACTCGTGATACTTGGGGGCACGCTCCTGATGCTCGTCCTTCTTCACCTCTTTGTGACGAGGACGAATATGGGGAAGGCCATGCGCGCGACATCTCAGGACATGAAGATGGCCTCTCTCGCCGGCATCAACGTGGACAGGGTGATTTCCGTGACCTTCGTCATCGGGTCCGCGCTTGCCGCGGCGGCCGGCGTCATGGTCTGCATGTACGAGAAGAACACGTGCTTCGACCGAGGCTACCTGGCGGGGCTGAAGGCGTTCACCGCCGCGGTGCTGGGCGGGATCGGCAACCTCCCCGGCGCCGTTGTAGGCGGGCTCTTGCTCGGGATCGTCGAGAGTCTGGGTATCTGGCTTCTCAGCCCCGACTACAAGGACGTCTACGCCTTCATTGTCCTGATACTGGTGTTGCTTGTCCGGCCCACTGGCCTGCTCGGAGAACAGGTGGCGGACAAGAGCTGATTCATTTGACATTGATCATTTGCCATTTGTCATTCTGCACGAAAAGCGACAAATGATAGATGAGAAATGACAAATGAGAAATGAGCAATGACATGTATCTCTCAAGACTGAAAACGAGCTTTCTTGCCGCCGTCTGGATCCTGATCCTGACGTTCCCGCTTGCGGGGATCGGGACCAGGGAGACGAAGGTCGTGACCGGCGAAGAGAGCACGATCAAACAGGAGCTCGTGCTGCGCAGCGGGCCGTTCCTGCTCGCCGGCGTGGTATTCGCGTGCGGACTGCTGTGGCTGGGCGTCAAGCCGCTGGGGCGGGTCATTCATGCCGTTTCCCGGCGGGCGCGGAATCTCTCCGCCCGCGGGGGCTTCATGATCTGGAAGCGGGTCGTGTTGGCCGGTCTCATGTTGGCCGTCATTGTCGCTGTCCTGTCGATGCCATTCTGGGGCAGCGAGAGGGCGATGAGGAAATATGTGGATCTCGGTGTTGAGGTGTGGCTCTACGTGTTGCTCGCCCTCGGCCTGAACATCACCATCGGCTGGACGGGCCTGCTCGTGCTCGGCTACGTGGCGTTCTTCTGCATCGGGGCCTATGTCTATGCGATCCTCTCGATCCAGTGCGGACTCCCATTCTGGCCGGGGCTGCTGGTCGGCGGATTGAGCGCGTCCATCGCGGGCATCCTGCTCGGCATCCCGTCGCTGCGGCTCAGAGGGGACTACCTCGCCATTGTGACACTGGGTTTCGGCGAGACGATCCGGTACTTGATGCAGAATCTCAAGTCAGTCACCGGCGGCATGCAGGGACTGCCCAACCAGGACATCTCCGGCACGATCGCGGTCCCGGCCTGGATATCCGACGGGCCGCCGAGATCGGTCCACTACTATTTCCTTACCCTGACGCTCGTCGTGATCGTCGTGCTGCTGCTCAGGCGGCTCAACAATTCCAGGATCGGGCGCGCCTGGGTGGCCATCAGGGAGGACGAGGTCGCGGCCCAGGCGATGGGGATAAACACGTTCAAGCTGAAGGTGCTCGCTTTCGCGCTGAGCGCGTTCGTCGCGGGCATGGCGGGCGTGGTCTTTGCCGCCCGGATCGGGTACTTCACGCCCGACGCGTTCAAGTTCGAAACCTCCGTCCTCGTCGTGGCCATGGTGATTCTCGGCGGGATGGGCAGCATCCCGGGCGTCATCGCCGGCGCCGCGCTGCTCTGGCTGATCCCGTGGGCGCTCCGCGACCCGATCCCGAGATTCCTTTCCACGCACTTCCCGGCCATGGAGAATGTCGGGATCGAAGACTATCAACTCGCCATCTTCGGCGGCATACTCGTTCTCATGATGATCTTCAGGCCGCAAGGGCTCATCCCGAGCAGGCGCGCAAGTTACGAAATGGGATTGGAGGAAGAAGAGGAAAGCAGATAGCCGGAGCAGTGCTAGGATCCTGAGTCCACAAGATCGCGACAAGATCCAGTATCCTGGCGCCCCTGTTTGCGAGCCACAGAATCACACGGAAACACACAGAAGGACACGGAAGAAAGGAAGTGCGAGTCAAGAGACCCGGTTGACGGTCTTTTTGAGCCTCTTGAGTCTTCTGCGTTCTGGCTTTCGTTTCTGTGCATTTCTGTGTGTTTCTGTGGCTTTCAACAATGTGCCCGGGGCATGACAGGAGAGAGTTCTTTTTCAGCGGGACCAACACTGCCGTGCCACAGGATGCGCAAAACCCGACGACCGTCGCCCAGCCGGCCAGACCGCTGCTGGAGGTGACCTCGCTGTCGAAACACTTCGGCGGGCTGAAGGCGGTCGAGGCTGTGGACCTGACCGTCAACGAAGGCGCGATCTTCGCCGTCATCGGCCCCAACGGCGCGGGCAAGACGACGATCTTCAATTGCCTCACCGGCCTGTACGCACCCACCGCGGGCAGGGTCCGGTTCAAGGGGAGAGACATCACTGGGCTGAAGCCTCACAAAGTGATCGCCGTGGGAATGGCGCGGACCTTCCAGAACATCAGGCTCTTCGGCGGCATGACGGTCCTCGAGAACGTGATGGTCGGCACCCATTGCAGGATGACCGGCGGCGTGGCCGGCGCGCTGCTGAGGACGCCGGGCGCGAAGCGCGAAGAGTCGTGGTGCGCGCGCCGTGCCATGCGCCTGCTCGAGTTCGTCAAGCTCGAAGGCATGGCCGACCAGTGGGCGCGCAACCTGCCCTACGGGAGCCAGAGGCGGCTCGAGATCGCGCGCGCGCTCGCCGCGGAACCGGACCTGCTCCTCCTCGATGAGCCCGCCGCAGGCATGAACCCGGCCGAGACCGATGAGCTGATGAAGCTCATCCTCCAGATCCGGACCAGGAACATGACAATCCTGCTCATCGAACACCATATGAAGGTGGTCATGGGCATCTCCGACCGGATCGCCGTGCTCGATTACGGCATGAAGATCGCCGAGGGCACCCCCGCCGAGGTGCGCTGCAACCCGCGTGTCGTCGAGGCCTACCTCGGCAAGGATGATGCGTGCCTGGAAATCTAGGTTCATTTGCCATTAATCATTTCTCATTTGACATTGTTCATTTTCGGATGGTCATTCGGCAGTCGAGCGGCAGATGTCAGATGGTCGATGAGGGCTGTCAAGTGGCCGACGAAGAATGACAATGGGAAATGCTAAACGAGAGATGACGAAGGACAGTCATTCGGTTCCAATCAGGAGAGTTGTCATGAGACAAGAAGTGGCGCTAGCCGAGCGGCTGCTTGATTTTGCCGTCCGCGTGACCCGGCTTGTCGGCGCCTTGGTCAAGACTGAGGCCGGCAAGCACGTGGCTGGCCAGCTTCTGCGTTCCGGAACGTCTCCGGGAGCAAACTACGAGGAGGCGTGCGGGGCTGAGTCGCGGCGCGATTTCTGTCACAAGCTGGGGATTGTCGTCAAGGAGTTGAAAGAGACGCGATACTGGCTCCGCCTTGTTCACAGAGTGCCGCTCGTCAAGGCGCCGGATAGAATGACCCCGCTCATGGATGAGGTGGAACAACTTGTCGCCATCTTCGCCAAGAGCGTATCTACGGCGCGCAGGTCTCGCCAGACCTTCGCCCACCGAGTGGCTCTCGACAACCGCGGCCTGGACAACGGCAAGTGCCGAACTAGAAACGGCAGATAGTCAATGACAGATGTCAAACGATCAATGACAAATGGACAGCGTCCCATGCTCGTTCTTGACAACATCCACAGCGCCTACGGCAAGATCGAAGCCCTCAAGGGGATCAGCCTCGAGGTGAACGAGGGCGAGATCGTCACGCTCATCGGCGCGAACGGCGCCGGCAAGAGCACGACCCTCATGACGATCTGCGGGGTGAACCGCGTCAAGCAGGGGACGATCAGCTTCAAGGGCGAGCGGATCGATTCGCTGCCGCCGCATGTCATCGTCCGGAAAGGGATAAGCCAGGCGCCCGAAGGACGCCGCATCTTCCCGCGCCTTACCGTCATCGAGAACCTCGAGATGGGCGCGTTCGTCCGGACGGACGCTGAGGCGATAGGAAAGGATATCGAATACGTTTTCGGCCTCTTCCCGATCCTGAGAGAACGCCGCCAGCAGCTCGGCGGCACGCTGTCCGGCGGAGAACAGCAGATGCTCGCCATCGCGCGCGCGTTGATGGCGAGGCCGAAACTGCTCCTGCTCGACGAGCCATCGCTCGGCCTCGCGCCGATCGTCGTGGCCAAGATATTCGAGGCGATCAAGGGACTGAACCGGCAGGGAGCAACAATCTTCCTCGTAGAACAGAACGCGCGCATGGCGCTGAAACTCGCCCACCGCGGCTACGTGCTCGAGACCGGCCGCATCACCATGAACGATACCGCCGCCGCCCTGCTCAACAGCAGGCGCGTGCAGGAGGCGTACCTCGGAGCATAGTCCGGGAGAGCAAGGAGCAGAAGGCATAGGGCAAAGAGCATAGAGCAAAGAGTACTCTTTGCTCTTCTGCTCTTCTGCTCCTTCATCTCCGCCCGCACACTTCTTCCAGCGCCCGTACGACGGTGTCCACCTCACGCTCGGAGAGCCGGTTGTGGAAGGGCAGGGCGAGCGTCGAGCGCGAGACCGACTCGCAAACGGGAAAGCTGCCGGGCGCGTAGCCGAACCGCTCCCGGTAGAATGGTTGAAGGTGTATCGGCGGGAAGTACTTCCCACATTGGATGCCGCGCCTGGTCAGGTTCTTGAACGCCGCCTCGCGCATCTCGGGGTCGGCGAACCTGATGACATAGACGAACCAGCTCCGTTTCATTCCCTTGGGCGTCACCAGCGTCTGCACTCCCGGCAGGTCCTGGAGCCGGCGCGTGTACGCGTCCGCCACGCGCTGGCGGCTTGCGAGCATCGATTGGAGCCGCCTGAGCTGCGACAGACCCAGCGCCGCGCTCATCTCGTCCATCCGGTAGTTGTAGCCGAGCCGCTCGTGCTCGAGCCAGGCGGAGGCGGCGGATGCGCTCCTGCCCTGGTTGCGCAGGCTCCGAAGCAGTTGCACACAGCGATCGTCGTTCGTCACCACCATGCCGCCTTCGCCGGTAGTCATCTGCTTGTTGGGATAGAACGCGAAAACGGCCGCGTGACCGAAAGTCCCCGCCTTGCGGCCGCTGCATGACGCGTTCACCGCCTCGCACGCGTCCTCGATCACCTCGATCCGGTGCTTGCGCGCGACGCGAGTCACTTCCTGCATGTCGCAAGGCAGGCCGAAGATGTGGACCGCCAGGATCGCGCGCGTCTTGCGCGTCACCGCCTCCTCGAGATGGGCGAGATCCATGTTCAGCGTCGTGGCGTCGATGTCGACGAACCTCGGCGTCGCGCCCGTGAAGAGGATAGAATTTGCCGAGGCGATGAAGCTGAAGGGGGTGGTGATGACCTCATCGCCCGGCCCGGTCCCCAGCGCCTTCATGCATGCGTGGAGCCCGCTCGTCCCGCTGTTCATCGCGATCGCGTGCTTGACGCCGATGAACTGGGCGAACCGCTTCTCGAACTGCTCGACCTTCGGGCCGATGCTGAGAAAGGGCGTCCTCAACACGCCGGCCACCGCTGCAATATCCGCGGGCACGATGTCGGGCCGGGACAGCGGGATGGAAGAACGGTTCTTTCCGATTTTGTTCATGGAAGCTCGAAACCAGACTGGGGATTTCGGATTTTGGATTGCGGATTTCGGAATACTGAGAAGTCGGCGGTGCATACGACTCGCCTCTCAGTCAAGCCTCCCGAATCCGGTATCCAATTCCGCTGAAGGAACCCCTCGCGTGTCATGCCGAACTCGTTTTCCGCCTCAGGCGGATCCGCTGCGGCGGAAAACAAAGCCTGCCCTGAACTTGTTTCAGGGTTCAGAATGACAAAACGGGGGTTCTTCTGCGGAATCAATATCCAACATCAGAAATCCGAAATCGCAGATCCGCAATCCGAAATTCTACACCTTTGCTCGATCCAGCAGCGCGGCGATCGCGCGGCGCGAGAGGGGGGTCGCCGCGTCGCTTCGGTAGTCCTTCGGCCTTATCAGTCCGGACATCGTGCTCCGCTTCAGCTCGGCGGCGAGCTTCGCGCTCCGCTCGATACGATGATACGCGTGCAGGACGAATACCTTGCCCTTGTCCAGGGTCCGGGGAATCTCCTCTTCGGTCAGGAGCTCGTGGTGCATCTTCTCGCCGTAGCGGGGCTCGATGGATTGAATTCTCACCTTGCGCCCTGCCGCCGTCTTCTTCCCCGTGAACCTGTCGACGAGCACTTCCACAAGGTCGCCGAGCCGCACGACGGGCATCTTGAGGATGAATATCTCACCGCCCCGGATGAGGCTGCCCGCCTCGAGGACGAGCGACGCCGCGTCCGCAACCGACATCATGAATCGCGTCATGTTTGGATCGGTGATCAGAACCGGCCCGCCCCGCTCGATCTGGGCCTTGACGAGCGGAACGATCGACCCGCGCGAGCCGATCACGTTCCCGAACCTGACGCAGCCCAGCTTGAGGTTCGGCGAAAACAGGTCCGCGGCAACCGTGACCCGTTCTGCGAGCAGCTTCGACGCGCCCATCGTGCTGACGGGACTGAGCGCCTTGTCTGTGGAGATGGCGATGACGCGCGAGACACGCGCATCGAGCGCGGCGTTTATCACGTTCTGCGTGCCGACGACGTTCGTCTGGACCGCCTCGAACGGGTTGTACTCGCACAGGGGGACGTGTTTCAAGGCAGCGGCGTGGAATACGATCTCGACTCCCTCCATCGCGCGCCTGAGCCGGTCCTTGTCGCGCACGTCGCCCACCAGGAAGCGCACATCTGCGCGCTTCCCGAGCCGTTCGCCGAACTCGTAGTGCTTCGTCTCGTCGCGGCTGAATATGCGGACTACGCCCGCCTTGAGGGCGAGCAGTTGACGGATGATCTCGCTCCCGATCGATCCGGTGCCGCCGGTGACGAGGATCTTCCTTCCGCGATAGTAGGGGACTCTCATCTG
>JAVHLO010000164.1:1170-7663 GCA_031082105.1 Planctomycetota bacterium | reverse complement strand
GTCAACGATCCGTTGTTGACGCCGGTGATGCGTTCAAGCGCCCGCGCGGCGAAGTAGGCGACCGGCATGCCCGTATAGACCTCCTCCGCAGTATCGTCCAGCAGCGCCGCGAGGTCGGCGACGGCGTCCTTCGCCTTGAGTCTGCCGAGCGCCTCCGCGGCGGCGCACCTGACCAGGCCGTCATAGAAAGTCTTGGCCTGGTCCTTCAACCTTGGAATGAGTTTCGGAATCGCTTCGTATCCCCGGAGGTATCCGAGGGCGCGGATGACGTTGTACTGGAGTTCCACGTCCTCGGAGTCGACCAACGGCAGCAACGGCCTGACAGCCCTGCCGTCTGCGAGCCGGCCAAGCGCCTTGGCGGCAGCAGAGGCGATGCTCGTGCCGGGATGCTCGCGGTCGTCGAGCAGCACCATCAACGCATCGACGGCTCGCCCGTCGCGGAGTTCGGCAAGCACTTCACAGGCTTTGTACCTCATCTCGCCGCGCTTGTCCGCAAGCGCCTTGATGAGAACGGGCACGGCCGGCGACCCAATCTCCTTGAGGTCGCGCGTCGCCTCGTCCGCAACGAAGGGGTCCGGGTCCAGCAGCCGGTTTGCCAACTCGGTCAGCTCTGCTTCGTCATAGCCGGGCCCGGCGGCCGGCTGGGCATCCTGCGCCTGCGCGGACAGGGGCAACGCCAGGAACGCGGCGAGAAACAACGCAGTTTGGATCTTGTGCATCGTCTTCCTCGAACAACTGGGGTACTGATAAGGCTGTAGAAAACGCGGTTGGATCGGCGACGACCGCGCGGCACACGGACGGTCGGGCTATTTCTTCGCGGCCGGCTTCTGCGGTGCGGCAGCGGCAGGGGCTGCCTTTCCGGCCGAGGCCTTCGCGGCCGCTGGGGCCTTTCCGCCCGGGGCCGGAGCCGCTGGTGCGGCTGCGCCCGCAGCCGGTCCGGCCGCTCCCGGAACCGCGGCGCCCGGCACGGCAGCGCCCGGCACTGCTGCCTTCTCTTTCTTGACCTTCACCACCTTCACCTTGATGTTGCGCACCTTGGGGAGCTTGAAAATGGACGCCGCGTCGTCCCACTTCCCCTCTTCCTTGAGAAGCGCGAGCCTTTCCGACCTTGACAGCACGTTCCGGTGACGCCTCAGCCTGTCGCGCGGAACGAGACTCCTGTGGATGGACATCGTCGTTGTCTCCTACTCAGCGGCTTTCAGAAATAAGCATGACATTCGCACTGCTGTACGCTCTCTGTATCTTCTGCAGGCGTGACAGATATTTGAGCGCCTCCGTCTCCGTCTCGTACTGACCGTAGCACACGGCGAGGACACGCTTGCTTCCGCGCGTCACGGTACGAACCGAGCCTTCCTCGAACCCCGCCTTGCGCAGGTCTTCAACGTGGTTCTTCGCGCAGGCCTTCCCGTCCGGGTCATCGAGCTCCCAGTCGACCAAGCGTATCGAGTAGAATCGCGAGGGAGGTGTCGGCTTCACGGGTGGCGGGTCGACCGGTTTTGAGACTCCCGGACCCGGATTCCGCTGCACTTCGGACGGCTTCTTCACTCCCGTTGAGTCACCGCCCTTGGCGGAGTCCGGGCTGACGTTCGGGTATCGGTCCGGCGGCAGAACAGTCCTGGCGCCGGCGGTTTCGATGCTCGCTTCGTCGCCTTTCAACGACGCTTTCGCGTTCCCTTCCAGCGCCTCGTTGCGGCCCGCTTCCTTGCCGAACCAGAAGCCGAATCCGAACGACGCAAAGGCCGCACTGATCAGCAAGAGAACGATCAACGCCGCCGTGTTGACGGTCAGAGTAAACGTCCTCTCGCCGGGTGTCAAACGTTCATCACCATCGTCCGCAACAGAGGCACGCAGGCCGGAAGGCGTCGGTGCCAGGGACGACTCGGCAAGCCGCTTGCCGTTGTCCGGACCGAGCCACGCGGCAGGCCTGTGCTGCTCCTCGAGCTGGGGCTGGACCGCCGGGGGGATGGTTGCGCCTGCGGCATCCCGTGTCGGCGCCGTCTGCGAACCGACATTCACGCCCGCGTCCTTGACGCGCGTCTTGAAGAGCTCAAAGAACTCCGCAGCCCCCTTCTTCTTGCGCATGGCGTCTCCCTCACACAAAACCGCATGGCCTTGACGCGGCTAAGGTTAGCAATGAAACGCTTCAGGATATCACTTGACCGCAAATTTGTCAAGCAAATTGCACGTGATCCGAGCCCCCCCCGGCCCGGGATTGTTCGCGTGTCCAGGGAACGGTGCGACAGACTGTCATTCCCGCGAAAGGACGCCCGTGCTCTTACTCTTGCTCGTGCTCTTGTTCGTGCTCCTGCTCGTGCTCGGGTTCGAACTCGTGTCGCTTTCAGCCGACCGCACACTGGCCGGACTTGACAGCAGCGCAGCCCGCCCAATCCGGCCAAGCCCTTTCTTCCCGGCCTACATGCCAGATGTGCACCCCGCCGTTCGGGACCGCTTCGCGTGGCTTCCATGAACCTTTTCCGCAACAGACCGTTCAATATTCCGACACGCAGATCGCGTTCGACGGAAATCGAAGACGTTCGTACAACATTTTTCAGGGGGGTAGCACATGAGAAACGAAAGTGAGACGGGTTGTGCATGGCGCACCGGCAGTCCCCACGGCATGGAGAAGTTCGACCTCGGCACCTGGATGCGTGAACAGGTCGAACGTACGCCATGGTGGGCAGTCTCGGTCGTGTTTCACTCCGTAATCATCCTCCTGATGGCGAGCATAAGCATGGGCAATGCCGGCGAAGTGCCGCCGATCGACGGCTACATTGTGAGACTTCCGCCGCCAGTCCCGCCGGCACCAACGATCGAAGAGTTGGTTCTGAAACCCTCCAGCGACATCCCGGATGTGCCGACCCCCGAGCAGGACGAGTTGGCCGAGACTGAGCAGTCCGTAGACCCAAACCCACAAGGCCCGGAGGAACACGAACCGATGGGCAACGGTCTCGAGGGCCTCTTTAACAGGGATATGGACCGCAGCGGCGACATAGATGTCCCGGGCGTTGGCGGCGGCAGGTTCGGCGGCGAATTTGGGAACAGGCCCGGCCCTGGCGGACCCGGCGGACCCGGGGGAAACCGAGGAGACGGCGACGGAAGGGGTCCCGTTTTCAGCACCATCCGCGGACTCGCCTGGCTTGCGCGGCATCAGAATCCGGAAGGCTACTGGGACTGCGACGGGTTCCATTCGCAGTGCAAGGGCACCATCTGCGACGGACCCGGCTACCCCGAGTACAATGTCGGCGTGACTGGATTGGCGCTGCTGGCCTTCCTCGGCGCCGGTTACACACACAAATCCAAGGACGTCATAGAAGGTTGCAGCTTCGGCAGAGTCGTCGTGAACGGACTCAAGTGGCTGCAGAGCCAGCAAGATACTGAGGGCCTGTTCGGCGGCAAGTCCGGCGCCAAGTACATGTACAACCACGCGCTCGGCACGCTCGCCATGTGCGAGGCATACGGGATGACGCAAAGCCCGCTCTTCGAAAGGTCCGCCCGCCGCGCCGTCGAATACCTGATGCGCGCCCAAACGAAATACCGCGGGTGGCGCTACGATTCCCAGCCGCGGGACAACGATATGTCCGTAACCGGCTGGTGCGTCATGGCCCTCAAGTCCGCAGAACTGGCCGGTTTCCAGGTGGGCATGGCAGGATACCAGGGCGCGCTCAACCTCGTGAACGAGCTCACCGAAGACCTGTATTTCCGGGTCGGATACCAGTCCAGCGAGGATGCCGGCACACAGGTATCCGAGAAAGGCAAGAACGATCACTACATGAACCACGGCGCGATGACCGCAATCGGTATGCTCATAAGGATGTACACTGAAGGCAACCCGGCCGACCCCATCCTCAGCGCGCAAGCCCGAATCCTGATGCAGGACCTGCCCGAGTGGAACAAGAAGAACCTGACGAACGACTACTACTACTGGTACTATGCGACACTCGCGCTCTTCATGTACGACGGCCCTGATAGCGGCAGCCCGACGCAGAAGTATTGGAAGGAATGGAACAAGTCCATGCTGGTCGCGATCCGAGACACCCAGAGAAAGAAGGCCGACAAGTGCGCAGAAGGAAGCTGGGACGCCGACGACAGATGGGGTTTCGAGGGCGGCCGGGTGTACGCCACTGCGATCAACACGCTTACGCTTGAGGTCTACTACAGGTATCCCAACGTCTTCTCGGGCGCGGCCAGACGCAAGACCTGCAAGTAGCGGTCCCGGCGCCGGAAAGCTTGAACCTTTTTCGCTTTTCACCGTTCAATAATGATGGCTGAAACGCCGGTGGATTCATTCTGCGGACTTGTGGTTGCCGCTCTTCCGGCAAGGTGATTTCAATGGGGGGAATCTCAATGTCAACTCAACACGAACACGCATGCGGCCAGCCGCTCCAGGGCGATAGATTCGATCTCAGCGAATGGACGCAGGAACAGGTCAAGCGCACGCCCTGGTGGGCGATCAGCGTCGTATTCCATCTGTTGGCGATCCTCGTTATGTCGACCCTCTCGATGGGGGAGGCGGGCGAGGCTCCCATTCCTCCGATCACAGTGACAATTGAGCTCCCTCCGCCTCCACCCCTGAAGATCGAGAACCCGATCGATGATCCCCGGACAGACATCCCTGACGAGCGGGGCGAAGAAGATCCGGACCCCACGGACGCGCCGGATGAGTCTCCCTCCAAAGACCCGGACGATGACTCCAACGTGCCGGGGAATGGTCCCAATCTCGATCCCTGCTTTGGCAAGGACCTGCAGAACGAAGGCGCATTCGACACGCTGGGCCTTGGTGGCGGGGCGGGCGGTGGCGGCGGACGGGGCAGCGGCCGGATAAAATTGGGGCAGGGCGGAGACGGCGGAGGTACCATCGTCAGGGTCACAATCAACGGTCTGGTGTGGCTTGCGCGGCACCAGAACCCGGAAGGCTACTGGGACAGTGACGGATTCCATTCACAGTGCAAGGGCACGATCTGCGACGGGCCCGGCTACCCGGACTACAACGTCGGTGTGACGGGGCTCGCGCTCCTCGCTTTCCTTGGCGCAGGCTACACGCATCGGTCGGAAGACATCATCGATGGAATCGCATTCGGGAAGGTTGTCAAGAAGGGGCTTCTCTGGCTGCAGAGACAGCAGGACGTGGAGGGGCTGTTCGGCGGCAAGTCCTGCGCCAAATACATGTACAACCACGCCCTCGGCACGCTCACCATGTGCGAGGCGTACTGGATGACGGATAGCCCTCTCTTCCAGAAATCCGCCCGCCTCGCCGTCGAGTACCTGATGCGGGCACAGACGAAGTACCGTGGCTGGCGCTACGATTTCCAGCCGCAGGATAATGACATGTCCGTGACCGGCTGGTGCGTGATGGCGCTCAAGTCGGCGGAGATGGCCGGCTTCAATGTTGGCATGGCGGCGTACCAGGGCGGGTTGAACCTCGTAAACGAGCTCACCGAAGACATGTATTTCCGGGTCGGCTACCAGTGCCGCGAAGATGCGGGCACGAAGGTGTCCGAACTGGGTAAGAACGATCACTACATGAACCACAACGCGATGACCGCGATCGGCATGCTCATAAAGATGTATGTCGAGGGCAACCAGGACGACCCGATCCTCAACGCGCAGGCCAAGGTCCTGATGCAGGACCTGCCCGAGTGGAACAAGACAACCTTCTCCAACGACTACTACTACTGGTACTATG
The DNA here is from genome assembly GCA_031082105.1 of Planctomycetota bacterium. GTDB lineage: Bacteria > Planctomycetota > MHYJ01 > JACQXL01 > JAVHLO01 > JAVHLO01. The sequence goes on along the minus strand of JAVHLO010000164.1, from coordinate 1,980 downwards.
CCACGCTCGCCCTCTACATGTACGACGGGCCGGACACCCCCGGCGCATCCCACAAGTACTGGAAGGAATGGAACAGGCAGTTGAAGTCCGCGCTCGTAGACACCCAGAAGAAGAAATCCGATAAGTGCGCCTGCGGAAGCTGGGACGCCGACGACAGGTGGGGTTTCGAGGGAGGCAGGGTCTACGCAACCGCAATCAACACGCTGACGCTCGAAGTCTACTATAGGTACGAGAACGTCTTCAGGGGCAACGAAAGAAGCAAGACGTCCAAGTAGCAGCGTCACACGGGACGCATCGGGAGGGCGGCAGAATCGCATACTCCACGAGCGGGCGTACGTTTGTGAACCTATCGTGACGAATTGCGTTCAATATGCCGTCCGACGTCGCCTCAGCAAAGAGGGATTCAAGTGGTTGTCCGCGGCGCAGATTCTCTGAACCTTTTCGACAGGTTTTCGTTTGTAGTAGTGGCCGGGAAAATTTTGCTTGACATGACCGGCGGACATCTGTATACTGAGTTTGTAGCGTTGTAGTCACTGCTGAAGGAGAAAACAATGGCAGGTCAGACAGAACCTACGGGCGGGCATTCGTTTTCCAGGTCGGTCCAGACCGAGAGATTCGATTTCAACGATTGGATGCAGGAGCAGGTGAAGCGCACGCCCTGGTGGGCGATAAGTGTCGCTTTCCATTTGCTCGTGATCGTCGTTATGTCGAGCCTCAGCATGGGTGAGGCAGGCGAGCTTCCACCCCCTCCGATCACGGTGAACATCCAGCCCCCCGCCCCCGATCCTCTGAAGGTCGAGAAACCGATCG
>JAVHLO010000164.1:0-1160 GCA_031082105.1 Planctomycetota bacterium | reverse complement strand
ACCGATCGAGGAGGTCGAGAGCGAGATCGACGACGAGGTGAAGTCGGAAGACCCGACCATAATGGACGCCGAGGAAGCCGACCACAACGAGACCCCGGACGACGAACCCTATGAGCAGGCGAAGGGCGACAGCTTCGATTTCATCTCGGACAAGAGCCAGCAGAACACCGGCGTATTCGACACCGCCGGCCTGGGCGGCGGCTCGGGCGGCCGCTACGGCGGACGATTCGGCGGCCGGAGGAAACTCAGGGCTGGAGGCGGCGGCGGACGCAAGATCGTCGACGCGACGATCAGCGGACTCAAGTGGCTTGCGAGACACCAGAACCCCGAAGGCTACTGGGACTCCGACGGATTCCACTCGCAGTGCAAGGGCACGATCTGCGACGGCCCCGGTTACCCCGAGTATGACGTCGGCATCACCGGCCTCTCACTGCTCGCGTTCCTCGGTGCAGGCTACACCCACGTCTCCAAAGAAGTCGTCGACGGCATCAAGTTCGGCGAAGTCGTCAAGAACGGATTGCTCTGGCTCCAGAAACAACAGGACGCCGAGGGCCTGTTCGGCGGCAAGTCCGGCAGCAAGTACATGTACAACCACTCGCTCGGCACGCTCGCCATGTGCGAGGCCTACGGCATGAGCAGCAGCCCGCTCTTCGAGAAGTCGGCCAAGAAAGGGATCGAGTACCTCCTGCGCGCGCAGACCAAGTACCGCGCCTGGAGGTACGAGTACCAGCCCCCGGACAACGACATGTCCGTGACCGGCTGGTGCGTCATGGCGCTCAAGTCCGCCGAACTCGCCGACATCATGGTCGGCCAGTCCGGCTATCAGGGCGCGCTGAACTTCCTCAACGAGGTCACTGAAGACATGTACTTCCGTGTCGGCTACCTGATCCGCGAGGACGCCGGGGCGCTCGTCTCCGAAAAGGGCAAGAACGATCAGTTCAAGAACCACAACGCAATGACCGCCATCGGGATGCTCGTAAGGATGTACATCGAAGACAACTCCAAGGACCCGAAGCTCGATTCGCAAGCGAAGATACTCATGCAGGACCTGCCGGACTGGAACAAGAAGGAGATGACGAACGACTACTATTACTGGTACTATGCGACGCTGGCGCTCTATATGTACGACGGCCCCGACAGCGGCAGCTCGACCCAGAAGT
>JAVHLO010000163.1:4860-7685 GCA_031082105.1 Planctomycetota bacterium | reverse complement strand
TTTCGCGGGTATCGCTGGGGCTGTTTGAAAGGAAACGCAGGACAATGCCGAGAGTAGCAGGCGTAGACATTCCGGGCGACAAAGCCCTGTGGGTCGGGCTCACGTACCTGTTCGGGATCGGTCCAAAGACGGCGCACGAGGTGCTTGCCGACGCCGGGATCGACCCGCTCACTCGCGCGAAAGAGCTGAACGAGGAACAGATCAGCCGCCTTTCGGTCATCATCGACCGCAAGCACGTCGTCGAAGGCGGCTTGAGAAGGCAGGTCACGGCGAACGTTCAGCGTCTGAAGGACATCGGCTGCTATCGCGGGCTGAGGCATCGCAAGGGTCTGCCGGTGCGCGGCCAGCGAACGCGCACGAACGCGCGGACGCGCAAGGGGCCCCGAAAGACCGTTGCGGGCAAGAAGGTGTCGAAGGCGGCGACGTAGACTACTTCGATCGTGAAGGCGGCCGTGGAACGCTTGCGTTCGCGGTGGCAACGTCAGTCGCCGGACGATCGAACGGCTGAAATCGCCCCTACGAGCCGCTGATACCGGCCGGGCGTTTGTCAGGCACCGGGGACTTGGGGCGTCAACCTGGCGGCGGCTCACGCTTCGGCGTGTCGTGGTAGTCCGCTGATGCCGGGCAGAGTGCTGAGAATATGTAGGAGAATCTGATGGCGAATCAACCTCAACCACAACCGGCAGGTCAGGAGAAGCCTCAGGCCGAGGCACCGGCTGCGGCCCCTTCGACGTCCGGAAAGGCTGCGAAGAAGAAGATCAAGAGAGTCGTCCCCAAGGCCATAGCGCACGTGCAGGCCAGCTTCAACAACACGATCATCACGATCGCGGACGTCAATGGCGACACGCTCTGCTGGGCTTCGGCGGGCACCATCGGATACAAGGGATCGAAGAAGAGCACCCCGTACGCGGCACAGAAGGCGGCCGAAAGCGCCGTTGAAAAGGCGCGCAAGTTCGGCGTCAAGGAAGTTGACGTCCGCGTGAGCGGGCCGGGCTCGGGTCGCGAGGCCGCCGTCAGGGCGCTCAGCGCGGCCGGCGTCTTCGTGCGAAGCATCGAAGATGTTACCCCGCTTCCACATGACGGATGCAGACCGCGGAAGAAACGCAGAGTGTAACTGTGTCTGCATGCGTTGTTCTTTGCAGTTGTTAGGAGAGCGATTGATGGCACGCATTCTCGGCCCCAAATGCAGGGTCTGCCGAAGAGAGGCGATGAAATTGTATCTTAGAGGCACCAGGTGTGAAATGACAGCCAAGTGCCCCATCGATAGGGGTACGACCTTCCCGGGACAACACGGACAAAAGCGTCAGCATCTTACCGACTACGGTGTGCACATGCGCGAGATGCAGAAGGCGAAGAGATACTACGGAGTGTCGGACCGCCAGTTCCGCCGCTACTTCAGAGTGGCGCTGGGCCAGCCGGGAAACACCGGCGAGAACCTTTTGATCCTGCTCGAACGAAGACTCGACAACGTCATCTACCGCGCTGAGTTTGCCGTGTCGCGCACCCAGGCCCGGCAACAGGTCGTCCACGGACACTGGCGGGTCAACGGACGCCGTGTGACCATTCCATCGTATGGCGTGCTGTCCGGCGATGTCGTGACCCCCGACCCGCGCGAGGGCTCGCAAAAGCTCGTAAAAGAGGCGCTCAGCATGCCGGCCAAGGAGGAGAAACCGAGCTGGCTGAAACTCGCGAAGGAGCCGCCGTCCATCGAGGTCATTCAGCTTCCAGCCCGCGCCGAGGTGCCCATCGAGCTCGATGAGCAGTTGATCGTCGAATTCTACTCGAGATAGCGCGCAGGCTGTCGCAACCCGACGTGCGGAAATCCCAGCCGATTTTGACGGGTTATTTCTTTTCTGCCACCTGTAGGAGACTCGTATGAGGGTAAGATGGAAAGATTTTGAACTGCCGACACGGGTGGTGCCGGATTCTTCATCGCTTTCGGAAACGTATGGCCGGTTCATCATCGAGCCGTTCGAAAGAGGATTCGGAACGACGATCGGCAACTCTCTTCGGCGGGTCCTGCTTTCCTCGATCGAAGGAGCGGCCGTGACATCGGTCAAGATAGAGAATACTCCGCATGAGTTCACGACAATACCCGGCGTCGTCGAGGACGTGACCGACATCATGCTCAATGTCAAGAGACTGATCGTCACCCTCGAAGGCGAGGGGATCCGCAAGCTCCGAATCGAGGTCCACGAGAAGGGCGAAGTCAAGGCCGGACATATTCTCGCCACCGCGGGAGTCAAGGTCCTGAACCCGGATCTGCACATCGCGACCCTCTCTGACGATGTCGATTTCCTCATGGAAATGGAGGTCAGGCGCGGGAGAGGTTATGTGACCGCCGAGGAGAACGAGAAGGAGGAACACGAGATCGGCGTTGTGTACCTCGATTCGGGTTTCTCGCCGGTTCAGCGGGTCAGGTACTCCGTTGAGAATACGCGCGTCGGGAAGCTGACGAACTACGACAAGCTCATCCTGGAAGTGTGGACAAACGGCACCGTCCATCCTGAAAGAGCGCTTGTGGAGTCTTCAAAGATACTGAGACGGCATCTCAACCCGCTGGTCCAGTACTACGAACTCGGCCGCGAGATGCAGTTGAACGAGCGTCGCGAAGAGGAACTACGCAAGAGAGAACGGTACCTCGAAGAACTGAGACAGAAGCTCTCGATGAACATCACGGAGCTCGACCTTTCGGTGAGGGCCGTGAATTGCCTCTCGGCGGAGGGCATCCAGACGATCGCGCACCTCGTCTCCAGGACCGAGCAGGAGCTTCTGGCCGTGAAGAACTTCGGCAAGACCTCGTTGAAGGAGGTCAAGCGCAAACT
>JAVHLO010000163.1:2409-4850 GCA_031082105.1 Planctomycetota bacterium | reverse complement strand
GCAGGAGATGGGGCTGACCTTTGGAATGGAGATAAAGTCCCTGTTCGCTGAAAAGGAAGGCGCGCAGCAGGCCTAAACGAAGTAGCGAGTAGTCGGTAGCGGGTAGCGAAGAAGGAAGAGACGATGCTTGGAAGCCGCTTCCCTCGCGACTCACTGCACGCTGCTCGCTGCTCACTACTCGCTACTGAAAAGGATTGACAATGCGACACAGGAAGTTCGGAAGAAAACTGGGACGGACCACCAGCCACAGGAAGGCGACGCTGGCGGCCATTGTCCGTGAGCTCATCATCCGCGAGCGGATCATCACGACCGTTGAGAAGGCCAAGGAGTCGGCCCGCGTTGCCGAGCACATGATAACGCTCGGCAAGCGCGGCGGGCTCGAATGCTACCGAAGGGCCGTCTCCGAGTTGCAGCACAAGCCGGTTGTCGAGAAGCTGTTCAAGGACATCGCGGTGCGGTATGCCGACCGGGCCGGCGGATACACTCGCGTGCTCAAACTCGGCGGGAACCGCTGGGATGGGGAAGGGAAGGGAAAGTGGGCGGCGAACCGTTTGGGCGACAACGGCAGGCGCGCGATCCTCGAATTGGTCGCGCGGAAAGAAGTGGAGGCGCCCGCCAAGAAGGGAAAAGAGAAGAAGCCCGCAAAGTAAGGCCCGTCCGCATCCGTTGAGGCCGGTGCCGGATGCGGGTGGCCGCCACGCCGTGAGCCGGCAGGCCGCTCAGGTGATAAGCAATGGCTTCATGCGTTTTCTGTCGCATAGTTGCAGGCGAGCTGCCGTCCGCCCGTATCTACGAGGACGACAAGACGGTTGCTTTTCTCGACATAAACCCGATCGTGCGCGGACATGCGCTCGTGCTGACCAGGGACCACTACGAGGGGGTTGATGACATTCCCGAGCAGTTGCTGCGCGAATTGGCCGCCTCCGTCAAGAAGGTGGCGAGGAGTGTAAAGCAGGGGATGAACGCGGAAGGGGTGAACATACTGCTGAACAACGGGCGTTGTTCGGGTCAGATCGTGCCCCACATCCACTTTCACGTGATACCGAGGTCGACGAACGACGGCGTCGCTTTCCAATGGTCGCCGCGCCAGTACAGCAGCAGTGAACTCGATGAGGTGGCCGCGCGGATCCGCAAGGCGCATGGCGCGTGAGCCTCTCGCGGCGCACGGCTGACCCGCGGATGCGGGACGCACCGGCAAGGGTGGGATTCGCAGATTTCTTCGGGGTGTAGCTCAGCCTGGCTAGAGCGCTTGGTTCGGGACCAAGAGGCCCCGGGTTCAAATCCCGGCACCCCGACCATTTCAGGACTGGTGATGCGCTCTTCCGATGATCTCCAACTTGGCGAACTGGCGGTCAAGCTTGGTTATCTGACGACTCAGCAGCTTGGCGACCTGCTCGGCCTTGCGGAAGAGGCCGACAAGTCACATACCGGCGACTCCTTCACGGCAATTCTCGTCAAGCACGGTCTCCTTACCCGGACGCAGGTCGACCATCTCAAGCGGCTCATGCGCGATGGCGCTTCGGCCCTCTCTTCACAGGATGTGCCCGCTCCAGGCGCAGGCGCGTCTGGCGCTGCCGCGGCCGGCGATGCCGAACGCAGTCCGGCATCCGGCACGCCGTCGAGCCTCTTCAGGGGACTGATGGAGCTTCCGTTCGTGTGCGGCTCGGCATCCGCGGCCGGATCCGGCCCGCCCGACGGGAAGGCAGGCGGCGCCCCGTACGCCGCCGATTCTGCCGAGGGACCGGCCGCGGGGGGCGAGTCGCCCGAGTGTGTCGGGAGGCCCTTCGGCCGGTACGTGCTTCACACCGTTGTCGGTCGCGGCGGGATGGGGATCGTGTGGAAGGCGTGGGATAGTGAACTGCGCCGCTACGTCGCGCTCAAGCTCATCAGGAAGGAGAGCGGGAGCGGTGATTCCGAGTCGGACCGTGACACCGAAGAACGGTTCCTCCGCGAGGCGCAGAACGCGGCCAAGCTGCAACATCCGCACATCGTCCACATCTACGATGTTGGTGTGTGCGAAGGGGAACGGTACTTCACGATGGACTTCCTGGAGGGCGAGGACCTCGGGCGGATAATCGAACGCCACGTGAAGAAATCCGTGACGGAACCTCCTAATGCTGCGGGGTCGCCGCTGGACCAATGGCCGCTCGAGGAGCGGCTGGACATCCTGCGCGAGGTCGCCTCGGCGCTCGACCACGCACATTCCCAGGGGATCGTCCATCGGGACTTGAAGCCGGCGAACATAATTCTCACCCCGGACCGCGGCGCGGTCGTCACGGATTTCGGGCTCGCGAAGGACGTGAAGCGCGCGGCCGCCTCCGGTATCACCATCAGCGGCCAGACGATGGGGACGCCCGCGTACATGTCCCCGGAACAGGCGCTGGGGAAGACCTCCGAGATCGGCCTGCACTCCGACATCTTCTCGCTCGGCACGCTCATGT
>JAVHLO010000163.1:0-2399 GCA_031082105.1 Planctomycetota bacterium | reverse complement strand
AGCTGCTCACGGGCTTCCTGCCTTTCCAGGCGGACAACATCTACGAGACGATGAAGAAGGTCGTCGAGGAGGGTCCGATCGCTCCCAGCCGGCTCTGGAAACGGATCCCGCGTGATCTCGAGACCATCTGTTTGAAGGCGTTGTCCAAGGAGCCTTCACGCCGCTACGGGACTGCCGGGAAGTTCGCCGAGGACGTGCGCCATTTTCTGGCGAGCAGGCCGATCAGCGCGCGGCGCGCCACCGTGTTCTACCGGCTTTCCGTGATGGCCCGGCGCAACCCGTCTGCGGCGATCTCCGGCGCGGCCGCGGTCTTTGTGCTGCTCGTCGCGTTCCTGGGCTACATGGTGCTTGACGGCCTGCGCGAGGCGGAGTTCACGCGCGTGATGGAACAGGCGTACACGTGCGAGAAGGGCGGAGACTACAGGAAGGCGCTGGGCCTGTACCAGAACGCCGCAGGAATGAAGCCGGACGATGCTGCGGCGAAGGCGGGCGCAGCGAGGTGCGCAGGGTCCGTTGAGAAGTCGGACGCAGAAGCGGCGGCCGTCGCGGAAGAGGCAAGGGCGGCCCTCGAGAGAGCGCGCGAGGAGGACGAGAAGAGACACAGACGTGAACAGGCCAGGGGCAGGGCACGAGTCTTTTTTGATAGGGGCACGACACTCACGCGATCCGATCCGGCGAGCGGCGAGGATTTCGAGCGGACCACCGAGATTGACCCGAAGTTCATCAACGCCTATCGCGATCTCGGGCTGGTGTATTCCGAACTGGGCCGTTATGACGAGGCCGTGGCTGAGTTCAGCAAGATCGGCGACCTGGATCCCGATTCCGATGTCGGCCACTTCGCCCGCGGGAACATCCTCCAGATGGAAGGGAAGAACACCGAGGCGATTGAGGCCTACGGCAGAGTGCTGCAGCTCAATCCGCGTTTCTTTCTCGCATTCAACGCCCGCGGCGCGGCGAAGGCCGAGTTGGGCGACCTCGTCGGCGCCATTTGCGACCACACCGAGGCGATCAAGGCGAATCCGCAGTACCTGTCGGCCTATCTCAACCGTGGCAATGCGCTGTCGCAGAGCGGCGATCTGGACGGCGCCATCGCGGACTACGAGACGGTACTCAAGAGCAACCCGCGACTGCCGCTTGCCTACTACAACCGCGGGCTCGTGCGCAAGGCGAAGGGCGATCTGCAGGGCGCCGTGGACGACTACACGGAGGCGATACGCTTGAACCCGGGCGATCAGTCGTCGTATAACAACCGCGGCAACGCGCGCAAGGCGCTCGGCGACGTGGAAGGCGCCATAGCCGACTACACGAAGGCGATCGAGTTGAGTCCCGACGATCCGGGCGTGTACGCGAATCGCGGACTGTCCCGACATCTGCGCGGGGACTGCAAAGAGGCGATTGCGGACTTCAACGAAGCGATAAGGCTGGGCGACGAATCTGCGGAAACATATTTCTGCCGCGGGAACGCGTTTGTGGCCGTGGCGGAGAACAAACTGGCCATCGCCGACTACACGCGCGCGATCGAGATCGACCCGAGGGACGGCCGGTTCTACATTAACCGGGGAATCGCGCACGGCCGCGAGGGCACGGTCGAGTGCGCGTTGGCCGATTTCAGAAAGGCGCTCGAAGTCTCGCCGCAGGACTGGCAACACCGCAAGCTGGTCGAATCGCTGCTGGAAGAGGTGCTGCGAGACGAGTAGCCGGCACCGAATTATGTTGATTTCCGGCCGGCCGTTTGATAGACTGAAGTACTATAGTTAACTGAGTTTTTTTGCGGACCGATTTTGCCTTCTCCGGGACTTCAGCAGGTGCCAAAGGCTCGCGTTCTGATAGTGCGAACCGCCGGTACGAACTGTGACCAGGAGACACGCTACGCGTTCGAACTGGCTGGGGCGGCGGTTTCGCTTGTGCACACCAAGAAGCTCCTCGCCGCGCCGGCACTCCTGAAGGACCATCACGTCTTCGTCATTCCCGGCGGATTCACCTACGGCGACGACATCGCCGCCGGCCGCGTCCTCGCCAACGAGCTCCGCACCTTGATGCAGGAGGAGCTGATTGGACACGTGCGTCGGGGCGGACTCGTGCTTGGCGTCTGCAACGGGTTCCAAGTGCTCGTCAAGACCGGTTTGCTCCCTGGTTTCAGTATTGTCGGCACAGCGCCCGACGACATTGCCGGCGGCGCCGAGCACGCACGGAAACCGGCGGGGAAGGGCCGTGACGCGGGCCTGCCCGGTCAGCCGCTTTCGCAGGTGGCCACCCTTATGTTCAACGACTCGAACCGCTATGAAGACAGGTGGGTTTATCTCAAGGTTTGCGCCGGAAAATCCGAATTTATTAATAGAGAAGACGCCGAAATCGTATACTTGCCGGTAGCGCACGGAGAGGGGAAGTTCGTGCCACTC
>JAVHLO010000162.1 GCA_031082105.1 Planctomycetota bacterium | reverse complement strand
CCCAAGTGGATGGTACTCGATGCCGTGCCCGTCATCCCGCCCGATCTTCGTCCGCTAGTCCAGTTGGACAGCGGTAATTTTGCCACGTCGGATCTGAACGACCTCTACAGGCGCTTGATCAACCGCAACAACCGGTTGAAGAAACTCCTCGAACTCAACGCGCCGGAAGTCATCATCCGGAACGAGAAGAGAATGCTGCAGCAGGCGGCCGACGCGCTGTTCGACAACGGGCGCTGCCGAAGGCCCGTTCTCGGCTCGAACAACAGGCCGTTGAAATCGCTGACCGACATGATCAAGGGCAAGCAGGGCCGGTTCAGAGAGAACCTGCTCGGCAAGCGCGTCGATTACTCCGCCCGATCCGTGATCGTCGTAGGCCCGGAGCTGAAGCTCCACCAGTGCGGCCTCCCGAAGAAGATCGCGCTCGAGCTCTACCAGCCGTTCATCATCCGGAAGCTGAAGGCGATGGGAAAGGCGGACACGATCAAGATGGCCAAGAAGATGCTCGAGAGGCGCGACGAGAGCGTTTGGGATATTCTCGAGGAAGTCGTCAAGGGGCATCCTGTCCTCCTGAACCGCGCACCGACCCTGCACCGTATGGGTATCCAGGCGTTCGAGCCGGTCCTGGTCGAAGGCAATGCCATCAAGATCCACCCGCTGGTCTGCGTTCCGTTCAATGCCGATTTCGACGGCGACCAGATGGCCGTGCATCTGCCTCTCTCGCTCGAAGCGCAGGTCGAGGCGTTGACGCTCTTGATGTCCACGCACAGCGTCTTCTCGCCCTCGCACGGCAGCCCGGTCATCAGTCCGACACAGGACATGGTGCTCGGCATATACTATCTCACGGTGGTCGAGCACGGGACGACGTGGGCGAAGGCGAAGGCGTTCTCCGACACCGCCGAGTCCATTCAGGCTTTCCAGCACGACCGTGTGAAGATCCACTCGCCGATAGTCGTGCGGCTTCCGCATAGCCGTCGCGTCGTGTGGGTCGATCGGGACGGGTCGAGGACCTCCGGGGTCCCTGCGCGCGGCAGGGTAGATACGACCGTCGGACGTGTCCTGTTCAACGATTTCCTGCCGCCCGGCATGCCGTTCTACAACATGGAATTGAAGAAGAAGGGCATAAGCGATGTCATTGCCGACTGCCACCGGCTGCTCGGTAAGGAGGTCACGCTGCGGCTGCTCGACACCATCAAGGAGGAAGGGTTCAAGGCGGCGACGCTGGCGGGGATTTCCATCGGGAAAGATGACTTGAGGGTCCCGGGACGCAAGGTCGAGATCATCGACCGGGCGGAAAAGGAAGCCGGGAACATCGAGAAGGCCTTCCTGAAAGGTTACCTGTCGGAGGGAGAGCGCGACAACCAGCTCATCGACGTATGGACCACCGCGCGCGAGGAGGTCGGCAAGGAAATGATGAAGGAGTTGCATACCGACGTGCGCGACGGCAAGCCCTACCTCAACCCGCTGTATCTCATGGCCGACTCGGGCGCGCGCGGAAGCGCAGAGCAGATCAGGCAGCTTGCGGGTATGCGCGGCCTGATGTCGAAACCGTCGGGCAAAATAATCAAGACCCCCATCAAGGCCAACTTTCGGGAAGGGCTCAGCGTCCCCGAGTACTTCGGCTCGACGCACGGCGCGAGAAAAGGACTCGCGGACACCGCGTTGAAAACGTCGGATGCCGGATACTTGACCCGCAAGGTTGTCGATGTGGCTCAGTGCGTCACGATTACGACCCACGATTGCGGGACCATCAAGGGCATTACCAAGAAAGCCTTGTCGCGGGTCGCTGGCGACGGATTTGACGTTCCGCTTGAGAGGCTCTTGATCGGCCGCGTCGCGAGGGTCAACGTCGTCGACCCGATCACCGACGAGATCGTGGTGCGCGAGAACGAACTGATAACCGAAGATATCGCGAGACGCATCGCGTCTTCACGCGACAAGGGCGGTCTGGGCTATGAGAACGAGAAGGTGTTGGTCCGCTCCCCGTTGACCTGCGAGGCCAAACAGGGCGTGTGTGCCCTGTGCTACGGAATGGACAGGTCCACCGGCAAGCTGGCGGAGCAGGGGCTGGCGGTCGGCGTGATAGCAGCGCAATCGATCGGCGAGCCCGGCACACAGCTCACGATGAGAACGTTCCACACGGGCGGCGTCGGCACGAAATTCGTGGAGGAGTCGCGGATCATTTCGAAGACGGCCGGGCGCGTGGCGTTCCGGAATCTCTTTGTTGCGAAAAACAAGGAAGGCTCCACGGTGGTGCTTAAGGACAACGGCGAGATTCTAGTGGAGGACGAAAAGGGCCGCGAGCTGGAGGCGTATCCGGTCAGCATGGGTTCCAGCGTCCTCGTCGCCGAAGGCGACAAGATCTCAAAGAACACGGTCGTCGCCGAGCGCGATCCACACAACCGGATCATCCTGGCCGAAAAGAGCGGGTTCGTTCACTGGCAGGAAATCTGGACGAAGGAGGAAGTCAAGCGCGGCGACGGCAAGGAAGAGACGATGCGGATCGAGGTCGACGCGAAGAGCGGCATCAGGAGGCGCCTCATCATAGAACACAAGGGCGCGTACCATCCGACGGTGGCGATCAAATCGTCCAAGGAGCTGGATTCGCCTACTCTGTGTATCGCGAACATGCCTGAGAAGGCTTACATCGAGGTCGAAGACGCGCATGAGGTGGGGGCGGGCGACCTGCTTGCGAAGATACCTCGCGAAATAGCGCGCACGCAAGACATAACCGGCGGATTGCCGCGCGTCACCGAGCTGCTCGAAGCGAGGAAGCCTGCAGAGCCGGCCGTCCTGAGCGAGATTGACGGCATCGTGGAGGTCGGCGAGAGACGCCGCGGAAAACGCACGATCGTCGTACGGAGCGACCAGTTGTCCCAGTGCGACGGCGACCTGCAGCTCGAGAACCTCATTGTCAAGAGCAATCCTCAGGGCCAACTCGTGGTGTCCGGAGGCGCCGCGCACGTGACCGTGTTGGACAAGTCCGGAGAGTCACTCCAGCGCGTCAACGGCTTCCCCGGAACAGTCTTCAACGCGGCGTTGTTCCATGCCGCGGACATGGGTGGAGAGGGAGGCAAGAAACGCAAGAGCAAGGCGGGAATCATCGACATTGCCGCCGTGGCCGGAAACAAAGGACGCCTGACCTTCAACAACTTCGTGGGCAAGGCGAGCGCGGGGCCGCGGCTCGAGGTGGTCGGGACCGGCGGCGAGGCCGTGATCACGGTTCCGGTCGGGGGCGGCGTGACCATGGCGGGGGCCGACATCGAGAGCGGCGCCGTCGTGTTCAGCAAGGCAGGACCGGTTCATGAGTCGCGCGCGGAACGGCGGAAGAAGAAGAAGGCGGAACTCGCGGACGCCGACGTCCGCGCCGGCCGCAAGGGGGTCGTGACGTTCCGCGACCTGACCGTGAAGAGCAACCTGCGCGGACAGCTTGTGGTCTCGGGGTCCGGGGGCGTAGTTGTCGTGCGCGATTCGAGCGGTTCGATCATCGAGAAGATAGAGACGCCCGAAGGGGCCATCTTGAATGGGGCGGTCTTCGGCGAGCTCGACTTCTCCGGCAGCCACATGGACGAGGGCGAGGAAAGAGTCAAGACGCCGTCGCTGGCCGACATGACCGCCGACGGCGGTGGCGTGACCTTCTCCAATGCGGTTGCGCGCACCGACACGCACGGCCGCCTGGTCTTCAGCGGCTCTGCGGGGTTGGCCGCGATCGCGATTCGTACCCGGCCCGATATGTGTTTCGACGTCAGCCCGGTGAAGACGGGAACGGCGGTCTTCAGTCTCTACCAGGAACACCTGGTGCCCCATGGCCGGCACGTGCGCGTCCATACTGGCGACCGCATCAGGGCGGGCGAGCCGCTCATCGACGGTCTGCTTGTCCCGCACGACGTGCTCAGGATCAGCGGTCTCGAGAAGCTCCAGGAATACCTGCTGCGCGAAGTGCAGAACGTGTATCGCGCGCAGAACGTGACGATCGACGACAAGCACGTTGAAATAATATTGATGCAGATGCTTCGGTTCCTGAAGATCAAGTCCCAGGGCGACTCGAACCTGCTGCCGGGGACGATTGTCGACAAGACGAGGTTCGAGACTGAAAAACGGGCGGTCCAGACGAAGAAGGGCGAGCTGCCCAAGGCCGAACCGGTTCTGCTGGGAATCACGAAGGCGACGCTCCGGTCGGAGAGCTTCATCGCGGCGGCGTCGTTCCAGGAGACCACCAAGGTGCTTGCGGAGGCGGCGATCGCCGCGAGGCGCGACGACCTCGTCGGGTTGAAGGAAAACGTGATTCTCGGTCACATGATCCCCGCGGGTACCGGCTTCCCGCTGTACATGCGTATGGACGTGATGAAACATGTTCCTGAAACCACCCAGGAGATAGCGCTGAACCTCGCGGACAGAGAAGCTGTTTGACGATTGTGGATTTTGGAGTGGCGATTCTGGATTGGCGGATGATGATCCCAGGTCCGGGAATCTGAATTCCGGAATCCACTGCCAGTTGGAGTCAAGAGAGCATGCCGACGATCAACCAGTTGGTGGCCCGCCCGAGGAAAGGGCAGGTGGCCAAAAGCAAGGCCCCTATGCTGCGGCAGTCGCCTCAGAAGAAGGGCGTTTGCATCACCGTGAAGACCATGACGCCCAAGAAGCCCAACTCGGCGCTCCGCAAGATCGCAAGGGTGAGATTGACGAGCGGATCCGAGCTGACGGCCTACATACCCGGGGAAGGACACAACCTGCAGGAACACTCGATCGTCATGGTCCGGGGAGGCCGCGTGCGCGACCTCCCGGGTGTCCGGTACCACGTCGTCCGCGGAGTCTGGGACTGCGCGGGCGTCGAAGGGCGCAAGAAGAGCCGGTCCAAGTACGGAGCGAAGACCTCCAAGTAGAGTCACGGCGTGGCCGCAGACCGTCGCACCGGGGCGGTCGGCGTGGCGGCCCGCAGGTCCGAACATGCGATGACCCGTTGTGCGTAATGCGGAATTTTGACAGGAGCAGTAGATGTCTCGAAGATTCAGATCCACCGAGCGTTTCCTGAAGCCGGACCCGCGGTTCAGGAACAAGGTCGTCTCGAAGTTCATCAACGGCATGATGTGGGGCGGCAAGAAATCCGTCGCCACCAACATCTTCTATCGGGTGATAGGCCAGATCGAGAAGAAGCTGCAGGGCGTCGAACCGCTCGAGGTGTTCCTCAAGGCGATCGAGAATGTGAAGCCGAAGATCGAGGTCAGATCCAAGCGGGTCGGCGGCGCCACCTACCAGGTGCCGCTGGAGGTGCCGCCTCGACGTCAGCAGAGCCTGGCATTCAGATGGATCATCGGCGCGGCGCGAAACAAGAAGGGAAGACCCATGTTCGCAAAGCTGGCCGATGAACTCGTCGGGGCGTACAACAGCGAAGGTGAGGCGTTCAAGAAGAAACAGGACGTGCACAAGATGGCCGAGGCAAACCGCGCGTACGCCCACTTCGGCTGGAACCGTTAGTCCCGCGCTTTTCGCTTTCGAAGCCCAGGATCCGTCGCAGAGCCTTCGAGCCGGTCAGGCCGTCGTCAATGGCCGTTGCGACTCCGGACGCCTGCGGCGCTTCCGTATGTTCCCACTGCCATGCGCCCGCCCACTCCAATTCGAAACATCGGGATAATCGCGCATATCGACGCCGGTAAGACGACCACGACCGAGGAGATTCTGTTTCTCACCGGGAAGGAGCACAGGCTCGGTCGCGTCGACGACGGCACAGCCACGATGGACTGGATGGAGGAAGAACAGCGGCGCGGGATCACCATCACGAGCGCGGCGACAACCACCTACTGGAAGGACTGCCGGATCAATATCATCGATACCCCCGGGCATGTCGACTTTACGGCAGAGGTCGAACGCTCGCTTCGCGTGCTTGACGGGGCCATCGGCGTTTTCTGCGGAGTCGGCGGCGTCGAGGCCCAGTCGGAAACGGTATGGCGGCAGGCCGGCAAGTACCGCGTGCCGCGCATCGCTTTGGTCAACAAGCTCGACCGTATCGGCTCATCGTTCTACCATGTACTCGAAGGGATGAAAAGGAAGCTGGGCGCGCGTCCGGTCCCACTGAACATCCCCCTCGGCAGCGAGAGCGCATTCCACGCCGTGATCGACCTGATTTCGATGCGTGTCACGGTGTTTCACGAAGACCCGCTCGACACCAAGGTTGGCGAGCAGGATATTCCCCCGGAGATGCTCACGGAGGCCGCGAAATGGCGGGAGAATCTCGTTGCCGCTGCAGCGGAGCATTCGGATTCCCTGATGGAGAAGTACCTGTCCGGGTCAGAGATGTCGCCGGACGAGATCCGCGCCGGTTTGAGGACCGGTACCATCGCCGGACGGATCACGCCCGTCCTTGGCGGCGCGGCGTTGAGAGGGATCGGGATTCAGCCGTTGCTCGATGCAGTGTGTCACTACCTGCCCGCTCCGGAGGACCTACCCCCGATCCAGGGAATCGAGCCGCACACCAAGAAGAGCGCCCTCCGGAAACTCTCGGCCTCGGAGCATGTCTGCGCGCTTGCCTTCAAGACGGCCACGGACAGGCACGGCGAGTTGACCTACCTCAGAATATACTCCGGCGAGGTCCGCTCAGGCGACCAGTTGCAGAACCCAAGGGTCAACAAGTCGGAACGGCTCGGGCATCTCTTTCTGCTTCACGCCAACGAGCGGGTCCAGGTGCAGAAGGCCGTTGCCGGTGAGATCGTCGGCACCGTGGGATTGCGGTTCACGGTGACCGGCGATACGCTCTGCGAAAAAAAATGCCCCATCCTGCTCGAACAGATGGAATTTCCCGAGCCTGTGGTGTCGCTTTCGATCGAACCCAAACTCTCCAGCGACAACGACAAGCTGCAGCAGGTGCTGGAAAAGCTGGCGAAGGACGATCCGACTTTTCAGACCAGGATAGACGCGGAGACCGGCGAGATAATCGTCTCCGGCATGGGTGAGCTGCACCTCGAAGTCCTGCGCAACCGGATGAGGGACGAGTTCAACCTCGGCGTCAACGTTGGAGAGCCGCGCGTCGCCTACAAGGAGACGATCGGCGCATCGTCCGATGCGGAGTTCACGTTCAGCCAGAAACTCGGCGAGAAGAACCATTTCGGCCGTGTCTCGGTGAGGGTCGAACCGAATCCCGGTCATGTTCATATGCAGCTGGAGAACCTGCTGTCCAAGGACGCGATCCCCCGTCAGTTCGTCGGCGCGATTGAGGACGCCCTGCGCTCGAGCGCGGCGACCGGTTCACTCGCCGGCTTTCCGCTTGTCCATCTGCGGGTCGTTGTCCTCTCGGCGGTCGCGCATCCGGCCGATTCCACGGAGATGGCGTTTGCGGCGGCGGCCTCGGGTGCGCTACGCAAGGCGCTTGAGGCCGCAACAGGTATCATACTCGAACCGATAATGAAGCTCGAGGTGACCGTGCCGGGCGAATACCTGGGCGACGTGCTGAACGATTTGAACCGCAGGCGGGCCGAGATCGAGAGCATGGACCTGGAGGAGACGAGGCGGGTGATCCGGGGCAGCGTGCCGATCGCGGCGATGTTCGGTTACGCGAGCAGCCTCAGATCGCTTACGCAGGGCAGGGGAGCGTTCTCGCTCGAGCCGCTCACCTACAGGCCCGTCCCCGAAGAAACCGCGCGCAGGATGACGGTGTAGTAGTCCGTGACATGTGGAATTGAGGAATCAGTGCCGCTCCCTCACGGTCGCGGCACTGATTCC
>JAVHLO010000161.1:581-7800 GCA_031082105.1 Planctomycetota bacterium | reverse complement strand
TGAACTCGTTCAGACAATCGAGAAGTTTCTGCAACGCGTCCGACTTGGCGATAGGAATGTTCTCGCTTCCCCGGTGGTCCAGCGCCTCGATCACCTGCCCCACCGAGAGGTCTACGATGCTGCGTGCAGGCTGATACGCCGCCTGCCTGCGATTGGATTCCGCAACCATCGACAACACCCTTGCCTCCGTGAGGTCGTCCAGCACCTCGTTTATGAGGCGGATGGGCGCCGCCAATCGATGGGAGATCTCCTGCGCGGTAAGGGGCGGCTCGCCTTCCCGGAAACGGACTATCAGCAGGTGTGCCACGCAGAGGGACACGAGTCTCTTGTGGAACGCGCTCGCGTTGAGGCAGTCCGGCTCGAATTCGTACGTGTCCACGTTCTGGTGGGCGAACGAAAATTCCGCGCCCAGGAGAACCACGAGCCAGCTCACCTGCAACCAGACGAAGAACAGCGGCAAGGCCGCGAAGCTCCCGTAGACCGCGTTGGCCCTGGTGACCCCGATCTGAAGGGCGATGTAGGCGGCCTGGACAACCTGCAGCAGCACTCCGGCAAGGACTCCCCCGAGAATCGCCGATCTCAGCTTCACGTTTGTGTTCGGCATGAACGCGTATACGAAGGTGAACACTGCGCAGGTGATCACGTACGGGACGATCTTGAGGGCCACGAAGGCCACGGGGCCCAGGAAACTGAGGAACGTATTCGTCTCAAGCACGGAGGTGACCTGCGAGTTGAGCACGACGGTGAGCGTGCTGGAGACCGCGAGCAGGATGGGGCAGATCACCACGACGGAAATGTAGTCGGCGAACTTCCGCGCGATGGTCCTCCCCTTCTTGACTCCCCAGATGTCGTTGAGCGCTTTCTCTATGTTCCCAAGAAGCCTGATGACCGTCCAGAACAGTAGGGCGACTCCGATTCCGGCGACCACGCCTCCCTGGGCGCTATCGAGCAGGTTTCTGGAGAAGGTGACGACCCGTTCCGCGATCTCCTTGTGCTCCTTGAGGGCGTTCGCGATCCTCTCCTCCATGACCTTTTCCATGCCGAACCCCTTGGCGATGCCGAATCCCATTGCGACGAGGGGGACGATGGACAGGATCGTGTAGAAGCTGAGGGCGGACGCCTTCAGGCTGCACCTATCCCACAGGAATCCTCTGAACGCGAGGATGACGGTGCGGAGGCACCTGATGAGAAAGAACCGCGGCTTCGGGAGGGTGCTCGACTGGATCCGCCACACGTCCGTCGAGAGATAGTCCTTCAGCTTTTGCAGTTTCTGTGACATTCCATTCTCCATGATCGGGGACGGCAAGCCGCGGTTCGAAGCGGGCCGGACCGGGCCGCGGCCCGCGCGCACAGACGAGACAGTGGGCGAGGAGGGATTCGAACCCTCACTCCCGAGTTTGCGGGAAGGGGATTTTAAGTCCCCAGCGTCTGCCTTTCCGCCACTCGCCCGGTGTTGACACGCAATGACCCATGCTGCGACCCGTCCTCGGTCGATTCCAACATTCACCACCATCGCTCTCTCAAGCTTGAATCCGCGGTCACTTCGGGCTTGAAGGGTCGGGCGGGAAGTGCGATGGTTGAGCAAGGGAAGAGACTGTCACCAGACCTTGAACACAGCCAATGTGACCTTGTCCATGTTCTTGTCAATCGGCCACCAGCCGTAGGTGAAGCGCCACCTTTCCCCGGCCGGTATCTTGGAATACGTGGGGTAGAACTCACAGGAATCGACGATGGCCCCCGTCTTGTCGCGCGCAACGGCTTGAAGCTTGACCATGGCACTCATCTGGCTGTTGTTCTTCAGCTCGCCGGAGATCCAGAGCACCATCGAGTCTTCAATCCAGTCGAACTTCCTGCGCGTCTCGGAACGCCACTCAATAATCTGGATGTCGGCGGCGGTGGGTCCGCCCAGAGTCTCTCTGAGCATCGCCTCCGCCTCTTCTCTCTCCTTTTTCGCAGCCACTTCCTTCACACGGCAGGCCTCAATCAAGGCAAGAAGCTCTTCCGCCAGCGCCTCGTTGAGCTGCACAAGGACTTCGTATTTCTCCGTCGCCAGATCGAGCTTGCCTGTCTCAAGGTAGGCCGCGCCAAGCGCGTAGTGCGCAAGCGCATCGTTCGGTTTCTTCGAAATGGCCTTGCGGAAACAGGAAACGGCTTTGTCATAGTCCTCTTCCTTCAGCGCCTGCGTCCCCGTCCAGAAGAACCCTTCTGCCGAGGCAAGCCATTGTCGCCTCTCGTCTGCAAGGCTCCTTTCTCCAACCGGGACGAGCTTCGTCACCTGTTCCGCAGACACGGCGAACCTGAGGCTCTGTCCGGCGCGAAACTGGAACGAGGCGACACCGACGACCTCGCCCTTCATGTTGACGACGGGGCTGCCGCTCGAACCCGGCGAGATGGGCACAGACATCTTGAGTATCTTCCCTACCGAGGGGTCGTTCCTGACCGCCGACACGGTGCCGTCCGCGGTCTTCTGTCGCGCATCCAAAGGGTTGCCGATCAGGGCGACATGCTCGCCCCTCTCAGGGAGGAAGGCGGAAATGGGCAAGGCGGTCACGCGGGCGCCGGAAGTCTCGACCGAAAGGCGAATCAGGTCGGCCTGCCTGTTCTCGGCCACTATCGCCCTGACGGGGAAGGCTGCGCCATCGGACGTTGTGACGGTAGCCTGAGTGGCGCCCGCTATGACGTGCAGATTGGTGACGACGTCGCCGTCGCGACTTACGAAGAAACCTGTTCCCTGGCCGAGGTCTGTTCCGTGTTCGTCGCAGATCACGACCAGCACAATGGCCGGCTCGACTTTCTTCATCAGCGCCGGCAACGACAATGCGCAGAGAGAAGCCTCGTCCTCGTCAGCCTGCTCGACGGGTCTCGGCTTTGGCGCAGAGGTCCTCGCCCGCAATCGTTCCCTCTCGTACATCCATAGCCCGGCAAACACGGCTGCAGCCGCAACGGCGAGCATCGCCGCCACACAGAGCGCCGTTGTCTGCAGCGGGAGCTTTGCTCTTTCAACAGGTTCTTGACGGCTCATGGAAGGTCCGTCAGCGCTTGCATTTTCGCGCGGCACAGTGGAAGTTCCTCTTCGTCACCCGCCAGCGTTGATCCGCGACCACCTTTGCGACGCTGCCCTTTGCGTGGTACTTGATACGCTCAATCTGCCGGTCGGGTCTTCTCAAGTATGTCTCGTCCGCTTCCTTGAGCATCGGCAAGTACCTGCCCCCGAAGTCGCGGAACAGTTTGACTTTCATTATCAACTTGCCAGCGGCATCGGCGTCCTTTTTGACCTCGGCGACGGTCATGATGTCAAGCTGGCCGTTCTTCCTTATCACGGCGTACTCGCCCCTCGGGTCCTTGAAGCCCACGCAGAGGATACCCGCGTTCCGGTAGTAGACATCGGCATTCAGCGGCCATTCGCGGCCGTCGACAACTTCGAGAACACAATTCCGCCTGACGATGAAGGTCTTCCGGGACATCGCCAGCGGCTTCTCGGAGACGAACCGGTCCGGCGCGTGCGTAAGGATCAGGAACGCGGCGTCGCTGACCACGATCTTCTCGTACTCGGTGTGCACGACGCTCTGGTTGCTGGCAACGTCATGGACCACCACGGCGTCGCGATAGGAGCTGATCGCCTCCTCGTACCGCTGCCGGCCCCAGGTCCGTTCGATGAAGTTGTTGATGTTCCCGTAGATGATCCCCGCGGAGGCGAACTCTTCCTTCGACATGCCGAGCCGCTGCGTGTGCTTCTCTTCGCAGAGCTGCCGCCACAGCTCCTGGTCGTAGACGGTATCGGAACTGAAGACGATGCGTTCGTTGTCGGTCGACACTTCGACGGAGATGGTGGGCGGCCCGTGCCACGCAGTCGACTTGATGGGCCGGATGCGGAGCCCCGTCTCGTCGTCGGCGTAGTCGTTCTTGTTCTCTTCGTAGAAATTGTTCGCGCTGAAAGGGTAGAAGGACTCGGGCTCGACCCACTCGCCGCTGTCGTCGTCCTTATACAGCAGGCGCGGCCGGTTGGCGCGCATCTTATGGTTAATGACTATCTTCGCCTTGCTCGGCGGGACGGTCTTGCCTTCGGCGTCCATGACCCGCCACTGGAACGTCCCCTCGTCCTCATGATGAAACCGGACCTTGTACTTGGCCGCGGGTCCGACGAGGACCTGTTCCACGAACTCGTCGTAGGGTATTTCCACGACGCGCTTCGAATCGCTGGAGAGCGTGCGTTCGAGGGCGCCCCTCGAGTTCTTCATGTACTCTTCGTGTATGTTCTCGGAGGTTATGAAGGTCAGCCTCTGCCTTGCGCCACAGTGGTATCTCTTGTAGAGGGCGATGTCGCTGAACCAGCGTTTGTGGTCCTCGTGAGAATGGGTCCCGACGAGTCCGCGCAGTTCGCGAAGCTCGCAGGGGTCGAAGAACTCGAAGACGGGCGCGCCGCAATCGATCAGGTAGGAGATACCCTTGTACGTCACGCGGTATGCGATGCTGTCGCCGAACAGGGAGAACGGCCCCGAACCGCCGAGTATCTCGATCCTGACGCCATCTCTTTCGCAATGAGCCATGTGCCTGCTCCGGATTTCCCTTGATCAAAGCCACGCACGGCCACCGGGAAACGCGCTACTTCGCGGTCTCTCCTTCGATATTCGTAAGGTAGGCGGCGAGTTTTTCCTGTAGCATGGGCGCGAGGTTGAGGAATTTCACGCCCACGTCGCATGCACTGCTGTCGGCACCCGATTTCGTACACCGGACCACGGAGCCGACGACATTGCAGACGGTATCGGGCAGGTGGAGCGTCATGTCCAGGTACGTTCCGAGGGCGATATTGACTTCGGACTTGACCAGCAGCCCGCCGCCGCAGATGTTGAGGGTTTTCGAAGCGTAGCCCATCCGGGCCGCGGCGTTTTCCCTTGTCATTACCGAAAATTCGATGGCGAAGTTCTGGTCGATGCGTTTGTACTGGCGCCTTTCGATCGCGTAGCATTTCGCGTTCTTGAAGAGATCGACGATGCGCGGATCGAATGCGGTCCCCTTCCCTTTTTCGAGTATCGCGAGCGACTCCTCGACGGTCATCGCCCTCTTGTACGGGCGGTCGTAGGCGGTCAGGGCGTCGTACACGTCGGCCACGGCGAGGATTCGCGCGGCTTCGGAGATGGCGTCGCCCTTGAGGCCGTCCGGGTAGCCGGTCCCGTCCAGTTTCTCGTGGTGACTTGCGGCGATGTGCGGCAGCATCCGGAGGTCGCGGGCCAGGTACATCTGCTCGAGTATCTCCTTCGTGTAACCCGCGTGTTTTTTGATCAGCCCGTACTCCTCGGGCGTCAGTTGCCCGGGTTTGAGCAGGATGTTGTCCCTGACACCGATCTTGCCGATGTCGTGGACGGCTGCAGCGTATTCGATCAGCCTGATATGTTCGTCGTCGTAGCGGAGGGCGCGGGCAACGTTCATTGCGTAGCGCGCGACACGCTCCGAATGACCTGCGGTGACGGGGTCGCGGGCGTCGATCGCGTGCGCAAGCGTCTTCAGGAAGCTTCTGAAGGTCAATTCACGTTCGCGATACAGGTCGGCGTTCTCCACGGCCATGCCGGCATGTGCGCCGAATGCAATGATGAGGTCCTCGTCTTCCATCGTGAATGCGCCCAGGCTCTTGTTGAGCACCTGGATCACGCCGATCACTCGGTCATCGCGCCCCACCATGGGCGCGCAGAGGATGTTGCGCGTCTTGAATCCGGTCTTGAGATCGATCTCCTTGTTGAATCGGGAATCGGCGTACGCATCGGGTATGTTCACAACCTCACGCGAGGCGGCCACGAACCCGGCGATGCCCTTCCCTACCGGAAACCGGATCTCGTTGATCTCGGCGTCCTGGGCGATGCGGCTCCATAGCTCGTTTGTGTCGTGGTCAACGAGAAAGAGCGAGCTGCGCTCCGCCTCCAGGACAGCCGTTACGCGGTTCATGACCAGCGCGAGCAGGGTGTCCAGGTCCCGTTCCGCCATCAGGGCCTTCGAGATCTCCAAGAGGGCCGAGAGGTTGCGAATGCGCCTCGTCGTGTCCATAGCCATAGCGTACTTCCAAAACTTCCGATTCAGTGAGAGAAAACGCGCGGAGGTGTGTAGTCGCGCTTCGGCCGGTCAACGTAAAGTTGCGGGAACAGGCTGGCCATGTACTTCTCGAGATCAACGAAGGTCGGCCCGAACCGGTCGTGATACATATAGAACTCGAGATCATACGCCATGCGGCCGGCGTCCTGGTATCTCTTGGTCAGGTTGCGCTCGAGGGCGCGCATCACGATCTGGTTCACTTCCTGCGGAATTTCGGGGTTCAGCGAGCGCGCAGGAACAACCTCCTTGTAGACCACGTTCTCAAGCGTCACAGAGGTCTTGTCGGACGCGAACATGTCCTGTCCCGTCAGGAGCTGCCAGAAGACGATCCCCAGCGAGAAGACGTCGGAACGCTTGTCCGTCGGGAGGTACTGGGCCTGTTCGGGGCTCATGTACTGCGCCTTGCCCATGAGTACTTCGCCCTCCTGGTCCTTAATGAATTTCCGGTTCTTGGCGATGCCGAAATCGGCGAGCTTTACCACGCCCTCCGTGTTGATCATGATGTTCTTTGGGCAGACGTCGCGGTGCACGATGCCGAGCGGGTTGCCGAACTTGTCGGTCTTCCTGTGCGCGTATTCGAGCGCCCTCGCAATGCGGCTGATTATGTAGGTGGCCAGATCCACGGGCAACTGAAGCCCGAGCTCGAGATGTCGGCCCATGAACTCCTGGAGGTTTACGCCGTTCACGTACTCCATGGCGATATAGTAGAGGTCGTCGATTTTTCCAAGCTGGTAGATCTGGACGATGTTGATATGCAGGAGGTCGGCGACCAGCTTCGCCTCGCCGATGAACATCTCGACGAACTCGGGGTCGCGGGAGAGCCCTTCCTGGATCACTTTGAGCGCCATGACCTTCTCAAATCCGTCCGCGCCGTACTGGATCGCCTCGTAGACGCTGCCCATGCCGCCGTCCGCGATCTTGCGAGCCAGTTTGAACCGCGTAGTGTCGGTCAGGTCTATCCCTGAGCCGCCGGGCTGAGCTCCGAATTCGACTTTCTTCTTGAACATGCGTGTCACTCCACCATACTCTCGGCCAGTCTCAGAAAGCCGGGGACATCCAGCATTTCGCACCGCCAAGTCGGGTCGATACCCGACCTCGCACACACGGATCGGGCGTCATAATCCGACGCCTTCAAGGC
>JAVHLO010000161.1:0-571 GCA_031082105.1 Planctomycetota bacterium | reverse complement strand
TGAAGAGCCGATGCACGGCTCGCTTCAAGTCCTGGTACCTTTTGGTTTGCGCAAACTCCGCGCGGACGGGCCGGATCGTTATCAGCGCCGAATTGACGGCCGGCCGCGGCCAGAATAGATCAGGAGGCGCTTTCCTCACCACTCTCACATCAGCCAGCGCGCCCACGATGATCGACAATTGCCCGTACCGACGAGTACCTGGCGCCGCGATGAGCCTCTCCGCCATCTCGTATTGCGTCAACACGGTGATGACCGATACCGGCAGCCCGCTTTCGAGCAGGTTCACGAGCACCGTGGCTGCGATCGAGTAGGGCAGGTTCGACACGACCTTGATCGCGCCCGGGCCTTCAGCCGTTATCCTGTCGACCACGCTCCTGTTCAACTCGCGCCGCTCGGCGAGGATGTCGGCGCAGATCACATCCACTTTCTCGAAGGCCTGCACGTGCCTGGCGCAGATATCCGCGAGCCGCTTGTCGATTTCCACGGCCCAGACGCGTCCGGCGCTGCCGGCCAGTTGTTCCGTCAACTGTCCGGGTCCGGCGCCTATCTCAAGCACCCGATCTTCCGCGCA
>JAVHLO010000160.1 GCA_031082105.1 Planctomycetota bacterium | reverse complement strand
CAAGGGGACCAAGTAGTCATCGGCATCCGTTCCCCTGGCGGTGACCTCATCGGCGATGCGTTTCAAAAAGTATCTGTAGGCCTGGAGCAACAACTTGTTCGATTCATGAAGGGTCTTGTCCTTCAGAGCGCGGTCGATATCGTCCAGATTCTGGCTTTCAAGAACATAGCGGACGTAAATATCATTGTTAACATTGTTCAGAACCAATTTGGCGTTGACGGGAGCCTCACGGGTGAAATCCCGTGCCCCGAGAAAAGCGCCAAAGAGCTGATCGCCACGCGGATCTCTTGCGGCCCTGAAAACATTGCGAATTGCGCAGAAGATCATGCTCACGCACGCCAGTCGCTGCTGCCCGTCAATGATCTCCGTGGACGCCGTGGGTTTCCGATGCAAAACCAGCGTACCGAGAAAGTAATCACTTTGTCGTTCGACCGCGAAGGCGAGATCCTCCCATAGTTCCTCGATTTCATCGGACCCCCAGGCGAAGCTCCGTTGGTACTTGGGTACTGAATAGCGGGCGTCACCGGTAAAGAGCTGCTCGATATTTCGGAGATCTGGCGGAAGGATGCCGGTTTCCATGACTGAACCTCCTTTTGGCAAGGATACCACGAAACGTCGCCCGAACAGTAGTTAGACTGATCCGCATAAGATGCGGAGTTCTAGCTTCCTGTCCGCATAACACACACGTGAATGTGGAGGGAATTCAGGCTTAACTCTATCACGAGCAGCCTGTTTTGTCAAGCACGCGCCCTTATCACGGCATCTTGTGCGGATCGGCATAACATGAAGTCATTCTGTTGACTCAAAGCCCGTCCACGGGACTAGCAACGCCTGCGCGGCTCGGATTGAAACGAACGGACAGACCCTCCCGCACAGATGGAATGCGCGCGTTCCTGAAGACTGCCCGGCCTCAACGGCATGACCATCCTCCTTGCTCTTCACGTCCGAACCTGTTTGGCGAGTATAGCACCGCGGCCGATTTTTGTCAACCAAAAGACCCGGCTGGTGTGCAAGCATGGTTTGTGGGCAGTTTCAATGCCACGTCTCTGTGGATCATGACCGCCCCTGCCACCTGTTGCCGTGGGCGTTGCCCCGGAGGGGCGGAATATCCCAGCCCAGGGCGAAGCCCTGGGAATAGAGACAGTCGATCTGCGTCAAGCCCCGGAGGGGCGAAACAACACGCAGAAAATCAAGCGCACAATGGTCCGCACGAACTCGAGAGAACGCCCCACGCGAGTCTATTCCTAGGCTGGTACGAGCAATTTCACAACGAGGAGAAGAACAAAATCCCAATGGCCAAATCCCAAATCCCAAGAAAATCCCAAAACCCAAATCCCAACAGAATACCTCACGGAGGGGACATGCCCTGGAATTCGGGCTGTCAATTCTCGACATTGATAGATTGCCGCATTCCGGGCTCGGAATTGATGAGACATGAAGAGATCGGTCGCTGAGTTTTGGGATTTCGTGGAGATCTGGGGCTTGGGATTCTGTTGGGATTTGGCCGTTGGGATTTGGGATTTTGCTCCAGGAGAGCCGTCCGACATACAAGAGCCTCCCTGTAGAATTCCTTGGATCAGCTTAGCATTGGACACGCAGCTATTCCGCCCCTACGGGGCTTGCGTTGGCCACATGCATTCAAGACCCACGGCGTTGCCGTGGGCTTTTCATATTCCGCCCCCTACGGGGGCTGTCGTGGAGTGTCACATTCGTCGCTCTGCTGGGGCGTATTTTGGCGTTCTTGGTGCTCTTGGCGATTTGGCGGTTTCTTGCCCGCTCGGGGTTGTCCGCCTGAGGCGGAAAACAAGTTCGGCATGACAGCGAATCCAGTTCCATGAACAAGTCGGGCTGGCGGGCCGCTACCTGGACTTCACCCACTGCAGCCACATCTGCTCGAGGTTTGCGAGGTCGTGGTACTTGGGTGGAAGGAGTTTCTTGAGAACGTCCTCGATCGCGCTCCCCTTCTGACACTCCGCGCACACCTGCAGGATCAGCGGGCCGCCGCCGAGACCGCGATCCGCGGACTCATTCTCCGGGCCCGTCTCGGTCAGCACCGGCTTGTCGAGCTTCTCTTTCTTACCGATCTCGGCCAGGTACTCGACGACCGCGAGCGATTGCGCGTAGTAGACCATCCACTCTTCGGTCTCCGTCGGGCTGGAAGGCGGCATGCCCGGCCCGCCCGGGTCGCCGGGCTTGGTCGGGTCGCCCGCGCCCGGCCCATCCCCGGGACCGACCGGCGACCGATTCATGGTCTTCACCGACGGGTGGTCCATCGTGAAGAACTTGTCGAACGGGATGTGCTTCTTGAGCCGCTCTTTGAGCTGCTGGTATCGCTCTTTGCGCATCGAATCAGACTCGTGATAGACCGCCACGCCCTCGTCAAGCCAGTCCGGCAGGAAAGAGCCGTAGC
Organism: Planctomycetota bacterium; assembly: GCA_031082105.1. Lineage (GTDB taxonomy): Bacteria > Planctomycetota > MHYJ01 > JACQXL01 > JAVHLO01 > JAVHLO01. The sequence goes on along the minus strand of JAVHLO010000160.1, from coordinate 5,392 downwards.
CGTTGAAGTCCCGTCTCAGCCCGGCGGCGCAACCGTCGTTGACCAGCGCCCAGAACATCATGTGCGCGGCCTCGTGCGTGATCGCCTGGACACCCTCCGGGCTCGAGGGGCGCCCGGCTTTTGTCCTGCTACCCTTGCCGGACTTCTTCCCGCCCGTGACCTTCTCGATAAATGCGTCTTCATCGAACCATGGCAGCACCCATTTCGCGCCGTGTTCCATGTACTTTGCGGGGTCGGAATCGAGCGAGGTCCCTTTGATGATGACCCCGCCGGCGGAGACGTCGCCGATATCGCCCACGTCGCTCATGAAGACAACCGCGCCGTGCGCGGGGTATGCGCCGAAGAGCCCCTTGAAGCGATCCGCCGCCCATTCGAGTTCGGGCATCTTGCGCTTCATCAATGCCTCGTCCTTGCCGAACACGTCAAAATGCGCGCCCTCGATGCGCTTTTCGTCGATCTTCGCCTCGTCGGCCGACGCGGCGCCGCAGACCGCCAGCAGCCAGCCGACACACAAAACCGCAACAGCGGCGAGACTATTGACGACTGCGTTGCCAAAGGAACACGCCCGTCCCCACAGCCGGGGGCGGCTGTGCCACACGGCCGTTCCGTTGGCATAGCAGACTCCAATAACGCCATATGCCGTCTTCGATGGTCTCATTCAGGCAATCTCCAATTCGGGTGGGTGTTCCAGGCACTGCCGCGACCGCATCCGTCGGCCGGATCGTCGGGCGTTGCTTTGTAACCTTATACGCGAGTGCTTTTGGGTTGTTTGCCGTGCGCGATGGGCTAGTGTAGTTCTTGCAGTTTGATCTTCCTGCCTGTGGCGTCGCCTGCGCCCCGGAGGGGCATAATATGCCAGCCCAGGGCGAAGCCCTGGGAATAGAGATAGTCGATCTGCGCCAAGCCCCGGAGGGGCGAAATATCTTTGGGTCATGGCGCGGGGGCGCTGTGAGACGAAACGCAGACGCGTGTCGGTCCGGTCAGATACGCCTTGCCGCAGTCAGCGAAAAATATCGCGCCCTTTCAGGGCTTGGCTGCGTGTTGACGCCCGGCCACCCAGGGCGCTGCCCTGGGCTGGGATATTCCGCCCCTACGGGGCTGGACGAAGTGGGATTCAGGGGGATCCAGTGTAGTGAGTCAGATGTCCATCTACATGTTCTTCGTAGGGAAAACACCGCAACCGTCCAGCCATTAGCAAAGAAGCGTTAGACTCACCACACCAGGCTGCTCTGAGCAAGCTCACAACCAAGGAGGGAACAGAATCCAACGACCGAAACCCAAATCCCTGCAAACGATCTGACATACGAGAACGCACCGCGGAATTTCGTTGAGATTTGGGATTCCGTTGGGATTTGGTCGTTGGAATCTGGGATTTCGCCTGGATCGTGATCGCATCCGCATCATGAAACAGGCGCACAGCCGCCTGACTGTGAAGATACTCGGGGTTGATTAGTGCGCGTGTTCGATGACGTGCACCGCGGTCGCCTTGATCAGCGCGTGCAGTTTTGCGCCGATCTCGACGCCCAGCGACGATATCGCCTGCCGGGTCACGCAGACGGACAAGGGAAAACCGCAGTCCAGCTTCACCCAGAACCCGTACCGGAACGGCATCAGCCCCGTCACGGTCCCCTTCAGCAAGTTCCGCGCGCTCAGGGCCGCCGCCTCGCCCTCCGCGGAGGTCAACACGACCGATTCCGGCGGCACGCAGAGTGTCAGGGTCTGCCCCTGCTTGAACTCGCCCGCCACGAGCAACGATGCGCCGGCGCCAAGCTGCACCTGCGACATCCCGCCCTCGCTGGATACCGCCGTGCCCTCCAGTACGTTCTTCACGCCGACGAACGCGGCGACCTCGGCGGTCGCGGGGAGGTTGAAAATATCCGCGGCCGTCCCGGTCTGGACGATCGCGCCCCCGACCATCACCACGAACCGCTCGCCGAGCCGCAGCGCCTCTTCGTGGTCGTGCGTGACGATCAGCTTCGCGCAGCGCAGACCCGCAAGCGCGCCGGCGAGCTCCGTCAGTATCTCTTCCTTCACCGGCAGGTCGAGCTCGCCGAACGGCTCGTCCATGAAGAGTAACCTCGGTTCGAGCACCAGCGCCCGCGCAAGCATCACCCGCCGCGCCTCGCCGCCTGAGATCTTCTGCGCGGACCGGCCGGCAAGCCCGCCGATGCCGAACTTCTCGAGCGCCCCCTCGACACGCGCGCGGATCTCGGACTTCGCAACGTGCCTGATCCGCAGGCCTATCGCGACGTTCTCGAAGACCGTGGTGTTGTAGAGCGCAAGGCTCTGAGGGATGTATGCGATCTGACGATGGTACGCCCGTTTTTCCGCCGCCGAACGGACCTGGCAAGAATCGAAGATCACCTCGCCGCGATCCGGCCTCTCCAGCCCCGCGAGTATTTTCAAAAACGTGGTCTTGCCCGAGCCGTTCGGGCCGACCAGCGCAACGCTTTCGCCTTCGGTCAGCTCGAAACCGGACACGCCCAGCCGGAAGCCGTCCCCGCCGTCCCGGCCACCCCTGCCGTCCCTGCGGCGGAATTCGATGTCCCTGGCCTGCAGCAGCGGTGTCTTCATCTGGTCCCCCTCCCCTGCTGCATGACGGTCAGCGCGAGGTTCACGCTGAAACTGAGCATGAGCAGCACGAGGCCGAGCGCCAGCGCCACCTCGAAGTTGCCCATCCGCGTCTCGAGCACGATCCCGGTGGTGAGCACGCGCGTCTGGCCCTTGATGTTGCCGCCGACCATCATGACGGCGCCGACCTCGGAGATGATCCCGCCGAATGCGGCCATGATTCCGGCCAGCAGGCCGATCCGGCACTCCCTGACCGCGATCTTGAACGTCTGCCAGCGCGACGCGCCAAGCGCCTGAGTCTGGAGGAGCAGGTTCGGGTCGACGCGCTGGATCGCGGCCACGGAGAGGGCGGTGACGATGGGGAAGGCGATTATGATCTGGGCAATGACCATCGCCGCCGGCGTGTAGAGCAGTTCGAGGAACCCGAGCGGCCCGCTGCGCCAGAGGAACATGCAGACCACGAGTCCCACGAGCACGGGCGGCAGGCCCATCCCGGTGTTCAAGAGCGCGATGACGAGCCGCCTTCCCGGGAACCGCGACAGCGCGATCGCCGCGCCAAGCGGCAGGCCGACCAGCGTCACGACGAACAGTGCCATGCCCGAGACACGCAACGAGGCCCACAGGATCTGAAGGAGCTCGGGATCGCATGCCACGACGAGTTGCGCCGCTTCGCGCAAGGAATTCAGGAGTGTTTCCATGCCAAGCTGCCACAAGAGATTCTACAGGGAGACAACTTCCTTCGAAGTCTTTGTCAGCACCAAGACACAAAGACGCGAAGCTCACAAGACCATGCGGACGGCGTACACCGCGGCGGCGCGCGTGACTCCGGAATCAGTGCCGCGATCGTGAGGGAGCGGTAGACGACAGCCTACCCAGAATCCGAATTGTCACGAACGACCAGCCTGTTTCCTCTTCTCATGGGGATACAGGTGGCAAATCCACTTCCAGTTCCTTTGTGTCTTTGGGCCTTTGTGCTGAAACGTCGCAACCATCGGCTCCTTTTTCTGCGTTTCTTGGGCCTTTCTGTGGCTATCGGACTTTCAAGAGGCTCCCCGTACAATTTCTCTGGTTGGCTTAGTTCTCGAGGAGCATGAAGAGCGGCTCGCCGTACTTGTCTTTGCCGAAATCGGCGATGATCATCCTGCCCTCATCCGACAGGATGTAGTCGGCGAGCTTGCTTGACGCGGCCGTCTTCATCTTCGGGAATTTCGCCGGATTCAACCGCAGGACCGAGTAGATGTTGTCGAGCGCCTTGGCGCCCTTGTAGAGGACGGCGAGCTGCAGCTTGTCCTTTTGGGAGGCGTAGGTCGCGCTGTCGGCCAGCACGTAGCCGTCCTTTTCATTGGCTATTCTCAGCGTCTCGGCCATTCCCGTGCCGGCTTCGATATACCATTCCGCGCCCTTCGGTTCGAGTCCTGCGGCTTTCCACAATTCAAGCTCTTTCTTGTGCGTACCAGAGTTGTCGGACCTTGAGACGAACATGGCCTTTGCATCGACGATCTTCTTGAACGCCTCCCTGGCCTCCGTGGCCTCGGCTATCTTCGCCGGGTCGTCCGCCGGGCCTGCGACAAGGAAGTAGTTCCGCATGAACGGTGTCCTGTTCAGGCCGAACCCCTTGTCGATCAACTCCTGTTCGGCCCTGGGGGAATGGACGAGCAGCAGGTCCGCGTCGCCGCGCTCGCCCATCTTCATCGCTTCGCCGCTGCCCACCGCGATCGGCTTCACCTGGATGCCGGTCTTCTTCGTGAACTCCGCCAGGAGCACATCGAGCAGTCCCGTGTCGTTGACGCTGGTGGTCGTCGCAAGGATGATGGTCTCGGCCGTCTTCGGCACGGGTGTCTCCCCGGGCGTCACCTTCGCGGGCGGCTGGGCGTTGTCGCAGGCCGCGACGACGACGAGCGTTGAGACCAGCAGCGCCAACAGGGCGAACCTCGGGATGCTCAGCCTGTTCCTTCCGATCGCTGCCGCTCCGCCAACCCGTTCATTACTTGCGCCAGTCTTCATTGTCAAACCTCGTCATCCGTACTACACTCCTGCAAGATCGTGTTTTCTTGACAACGTTTGTCGACAGGGTTTGCGACAAAGTTTACGACGAAGTTTCCATGGTGCTCTTGCTTGTCGGTTCTTTCGTTCTTTCGTTCTTTCGTTCTTCCGTTCATTCGTTCTTCGGTTGCGGCTCTGCTGCGCTGCGAAGTTCTCGCGCCAAACGCCTGAATCGCGCCGCACAATCGCGTTCAAGCCCCCCGTGAAACTCGAAATAGGCCTTCACCATGAGCTCTCCGAACGGCGTCAGCCTGCTCCGCTTCGCCCCTGTTCCGCCCAGCTCGCTGACGACGAGCTTCTTGCCCCACGCCCGTTCCGCGGCCCGCAGTCTCCCCCAGAGATACCTGTAGGACTGTCCAAGCCTGCGCGCGGCGGCGACGAGCGAGCGCGCGCGCCTGACCGCCTCCAGGCTGTGCGCGAGCCCCTCGCCAAGGACGTAGACCCCGCCCTTGTCGATCCAGACCTTGACCCTGAGACGCAGCGACCCGGCCACAGGCAACTCACTCAAACGTACGAGTCAATATGCATAATCAAACATATTGCCCGTCGGATGTCAAGAAGAAGAGGAACCCGGAAATGTCGCGCGACGCGCAGAGAGAGGGGCATGCGCGGCTCGCGGGGCGGGAGCAGCGTCCTTCCATGGCGCTGCGAGCTGCAGCGACACAACCTGCTCACGAGTGATTCGTGTAGGGCGACCGCTACTCGCGAACGAGCAGCACGTTGACCGCCTTCACGAGCACCCGGACCTTGCTCCCCTTCTTGATCCCCATCTCCTTGA
>JAVHLO010000015.1:13992-21010 GCA_031082105.1 Planctomycetota bacterium | reverse complement strand
CTGACCCTGGGCTACAATATTGATCCCCTGCGGGGAACACCCAGACTGAAACGCGGTGTCAAGCCTGATTCCGTGGTCAATGACAATTCCGATTCGAGGATGTCTCGCCGGCTGCCGTTCCCTTGCGGTCGCGGCAATGATTCCTCAATTTCAAATGTCACGGACCGCTAGCCGGTAATTTTCGCAAGCTGATTCCTGATATCCATGTTCACCGGGCAATGCCTGATGCACCGGCCGCAGCCGACACAGCTCAGGCAGTTGAACTTATCGACGTAGTAGGAGAACTTGTGCGCGACCCGCTGGCGCCAGCGCGCGGCCTTGGTGGGGCGCGGGTTGTGGCCGGAGGTGTGCAGCGTGAAGAGCGGGAACTGGCATCCGTCCCAGTTCTTGACGCGCTTGCCGCCTTTCAGGCCGCCCTCATCCACGATATCGAAGCAATGGCAATTCGGGCAGACGAACGTGCAGCAGCCGCACGAAAGGCACTTCGCGGCGAACTCGGCCCACAGCGGGCTGTCGAAGTTGCTCTCGAGCCATGGTTTTATTTTCGACCTGTCGAAATAGACCCGGGGTCCGGCGACCTCCCCCTTCTGGTCGCCCGCAGGCGCGAAGAGGTCGGGCGCGGCGTCGATGACGGCCTTGCCCTTTTCCGTGAGCGGCTCCGCGATGAAGCTCGCGCCGCTCTTGATCAGGAGAACGTCGCTGCCGGCCTTGTTGTCCGGCGCGCCGCCGACCGAGGTGCAGAAGCACGCGTCGTCGAAGGCGCTGCAGGCCATGGTGACGACCGTCGTGTTCTTGCGGCGCTCGAGGTAGAACTTGTCGTTGTAGTCCCAGGAGAAGAGCGCATCGAGCGCAGGCAGGGCGGAGGCGTCGCAGGGGCGCGCGCCGATCACGACCGTCTTCGGGGCGAAGTTCGCGATGTCCTCGACCTCGACGGAACTCTTCCCGAGCTTGTAGCGCAGGAGCGGCTCCGTGGCGGGGAAGAATATCCCCTTCAGCGACAGCCGCGTGTTGAGGTTCGAGAATACGGCCTTGTCGCCGGTGACGAGCTGCGTGAACGTCGTCAGCCCCTCGGAGATCGCCGGCGCAAAGACGCGATAGCCTGCCGAGTTGAGTTTGGTCACGAGGGTCGACAGGGCCGGAGCGGTGATCATCTTTCGTTCCACGCTAGTTCCCCAAAAATCGGCAACCGAAAGCGGAGATCGACCACAGAGACACGGAGGACACAGAGAAGAAAAGGAAGGGCAGGTATCCCTATTACCACGCTCCCGCGAACCCGGCTGCCGGGATCAGGCGGAGAATCCTTCCTTCGGGAGTTCGCTCAGTGTTCTCCGTGTCGCTGTGGTGACCTCCTTCTATTCGATGAAATTCTCCTGGTCTTTCTCGCTGTACGTCGCCATGGGCGGCTTCTCGGTGAGGCTGTAACCGGCGAGGAAGCCGAAGTCGTTCTTGATCTCGCGCGCGATGAAACGGTTGAGTGTCACGAGCGGCAGGTCGACCGGGCATGCGCGCTCGCACTCTCCGCAGTCTATGCACCTGCCGGCGAGGTGGAACGCCCTGACGACGTTCCACATGAAATTGCCGAGCGGGTGGGCGGAGGAGGGGAGCCACTGCGGCTGGTTCTTCTCGGCGATGCAACGGTTGCAGTAGCACATCGGGCACGCCTGGCGGCAGGCGTAGCAGCGGACGCAGCGCGAGAACATCTCCTGCCAGTAGCGCCAACGGTCGGCGACCGGCTTGCCGTCCAGCACCGCGAGTGCGGCGAGTTTGTCGGCGGACAGGTCCGCGGCCTTGAACCGTTCCTCGACGAGCTTCATCGCATCACCGAGTGTCTTGAGTCCGAGGTATTCGCACTTTCTCGCTTCGCCGCCCATCTCGTCGCAGTTGACCATCAGAACGGAGAGGTCGGCCTCGGCGAGCTGGGTCTCGTTGACGAGTACGGCGAGCGCCTTGACGTCGCTCGGTTTCGCGACGATCCCGATCTTGCCGTGCTTCAGGATTTCGGGCGTACGCGCGAACCGCGCGAGGTTGTTGAAGCAGAAGGGGTCGAAGTGGAGCCGCTCGAGGTCTTCCTTCTTCGTGAAGAACGCGGGCGTCGCGGTCCTCGGCAGCGAGCCCTTTTCGAAGCCGAGGATGATCTTTGCATCGCCCTTTTCAAGCAGCCCGACCGCGTCCGTTCTCAGATTCTCGATCATTGTGTGTTGCTCCAACTGACATTTGTCATTACTCATTGTTCATTTTTCATTGTTCAATGAGAAATGACAAATGGAAAATGTCAAGTGACCTAGCTTGCCGCGACCATCTCCTTGAACTCCTTGAACGGCCCGAGTTTCTGGACCTTGTCCGAGATATCGTTGATGAGGTCGGCCCATTTCTGTCCTTCGGCGGCGCTCACCCAGGCGAAATGGACGCGCTGCATGTCTATCCCGACTTGCTCCAGGAGCCTCCTGAAGACCATCCATCTACGCCGCGCATGGTAGTTGCCCGCGGAGTAGTGGCAGTCGCCGGGATGTCAGCCGGAAACGAGCACGGCGTCGGCGCCCTTCTGAAAGGCCATGAGGAGGAAGACCGGGTCGATCCTGCCCGTGCAAGGCACTTTCATGACGCGCACCGCGGGCGAGTACTTCAGGCGCGACGTGCCGGCCAGGTCTGCGCCGGCATACGTGCACCAGTTGCAGACGAAGGCGGCGATTCTAGGTTCGAAGTCGGGCATGGTCGTTCCCTTCAAAACAAGTCAGATTCCATTCAATGCCTTCAACGGACGGTGCGGTTGTCGGGCAAGTCCATCTTTCCGCGCGGTGCGCGTACGCCTGACGCCGCGCCTCTTGAGCCCGGAGAGTCTGCAATAGAACTCCCGGAGGTCGCTCACGTGTTTGACTGTCTTCTCAATCTTTGTCACGTTTCAGTCTGCCGATGTCCACCAAGTCCTGCTCGGATGCTCGCAGCTTCTTCATCCAGACGATATCCGTCTTTCTTGCCACGCGCACGACCCCTGCCGCCCAAGGCTGCTCAACCGCGTTTTCAATAACTTGCTTCAACCGGTGCGTAGAGCCAAAGAGGACATCTACAACAAGAAAATCCTCCTTCTGTGTCTTTACGAACCGATGAAGCGAGAGACTGCCCTTCTTGAACATCCATGGCTTCGACCCTTCAAAGTACCCGAGATGCTCCAGTACGGCCTGCAGTTTCCTCCGGTCTCGAGGCGCAACCAGAATGTCAATATCGCGCGTGAACCTCGGTTGATCGTGGAAGGCCATCGCAATGCCGCCGACCACGGCGTACTTCACCCCGTTCATCTGCAGTTCCCGGACGATGGCGAAAAATTCGTCGAAGAGGTTCATGCAAGTCTCTTCCGGCGTTACTACAACCAATCCAACTGGAGGGCGTGTTCGTGCAATTCGGAACGAATTTCATAGAGCAGCTTAGCCTTCCATCGCCGCAATGGCGGCGTACATCTGCTGGTCGGTGAATCCGTCGAGCTCGACCGACTTCGACGGGCAGAGCGCGTTGCAGACGCCGCAGCCCTGGCAGACGCTGGGGTTGACTTCAGCAACGGTTTTGAGGAGTTTGCCCGCCTTATCGCGGATTTCCTTATCGGTGATCGCCTTGTAGGGGCACGCGTTGATGCAATACCTGCAATGTGCGCACGTGAGCTCGTTGACGCGCGCGACGACCGGCTCGCGCTCGAGTTCGGGTCCGGAGAAGAGGCCGAGCACCTTGGCGGCCGAAGCGCTCCCCTGCGCTACCGCTTCGGGGATGTCCATCGGCCCCATGCAGGAACCGGCGAGCATGATGCCGGCCGTGTTCGTCTCGACCGGGCGCAGCTTCGGGTGCGCCTCGAGGAGGAACCTGTCCTTGTCGTAGCCGATGGAGAGCTTCTGGGCCAGCGATTCGATATCCTTCTGTGGGACCATCGCCGCGGCAAGGACAACCATGTCGGCGTCGATCACGACCTGTTTGCCCGTCAGCGTATCGCCGCCCATGACATAGAGCTTGCCCTTCTTTTCGTAGATACGCGAAACCCTGCCGCGGATGTATTTGGCGTCATCTTCCTCGATGGCGCGGCGCAGGAACTCTTCGTACCTCTTGCCGCCGCAGCGGGTGTCCATGTAGAAGACGTACGCCGTGCCGTGATGCACTTTGTGTTTGTAGAGCATCGTGTGCTTTGCGGTGTACATGCAACATATCTTGCTGCAGTATTCGAGTCCTTTCTGCGGGTCGCGCGAACCGATGCACTGGAGGAAGACTATCTTCTGGGGTTCCTTTCCGTCCGAGGGGCGCTTGATGGCGCCGCTGGTCGGGCCGGAGGCGCTGGCAAGCCGCTCGAACTGCAGCGACGTGATGATGTCCTTATGCTTGCCGTAGCCGAATTCCTTGTACGGGGTGCAGTCGAAGGGCTCGTAGCCGGTCGCGACGACGATCGCGCCGACCTTTTCGGTGACGTAGGAATCCTGTTCCTCGTAATTGATTGCGTTCTTCGGGCAGACCTTCTTGCAGCTTCCGCATTTGCCCTTGAGGAACTGGATGCACTTCGTGCGGTCAATGACCGGCCTGTTTGGCACGGCCTGCGGGAAAGGGACATAGATGGCGGTCCTCACACCGAGCTGGGCGTCGAACTCGCTCGGTATCTTCTTGACCGGGCATTTCTGGTAGCACGACCCGCAGCCGGTGCAGGCCTTCATATCCACCGAGCGCGCTTTCTTCTTGATCTTGATCTCGAAGTTCCCGATGTAGCCTTTCACTTCCTCGACTTCGGAGTAGGTGTGCAGCGTTATACGCGGGTGGACGGCGACGTCGACCATGCGCGGCGTGAGGATGCACTGGGAGCAATCGAGTGTCGGGAAGGTCTCTGAGAGCTGGGCCATGTGTCCGCCGATCGACGGGCTGCGCTCGACGAGTACGACCTCGGCGCCGCCGTTGGCGATATCTAGCGCGGTCTGGATGCCCGCGATGCCGCCGCCGATGACGAGCGCGCGGCGCGTGACGGGGACCTTGATCGGGAACAGCTTCTGGTTGCGCTTCACTTTCTCGACGATGATGCGGACGTGGTCGATCGCCTTCGCGGTGGCCTTCTCGCGGTCCTCATGGACCCAGCTCACGTGTTCGCGGAGGTTGGCCATCTCGCAGAGGAACGGGTTGAGCCCCGCCTCGGCGCACGCGCGCCGGAAGGTCGGTTCGTGCATGCGCGGCGAGCATGCGCCCACGACGACACCGGTCAGCTTGTGGGCCTTGATGGCCTCCTTGATCATGAGCTGGCCGGGGTCGGAGCACATGTACTTGTACTCGACCGCGTGGACGACGCCGTTGAACTGCCCGGCGGACTCGGCGACCTTGACGCAGTCAACGGTCCGGCCGATGTTCTCGCCGCAATGACAGATGAAGACGCCAATTCGGGACACGCGATATCTCCTTATTTCGTTTCACCGCAAAGGACGCAAAGGGCGCAAAGCGAAGTCGGAAACGGAACTCACCGCAAAGGACGCAGACTCGCCGCACAACAATAGCACCAGAGCTACAAGTTCAGGACTATTCGCTTGATACCATCCTTGAGAAGCCGCACATTAAAATTGATGAGCAGGCACAACTTGCAGCCGCTCATTCTCAAATATGTGATACACTGGGCGTCGTGAATGGGCAACAACGAGTCGACGCTCTTGATCTCCACAATAACCAGCCCCTCGACGAGAAAGTCAAGTCTGTAGCCGCAATCAAGCCTGACATTCTTGTAGACGACCGGCAGTGGCGCCTGTCGTTCGAAGGCCAGGCCAACCTCCGTGAGCTCAAACGCCATCGCTTCTTCGTACGCCGACTCGAGAAGCCCCGGGCCAAGATGCTTGTGAACTTCAATGGCCGCGCCGATGATCCTGTTGGAAAGCTCGTCTTCGCGTGTCATGACACGACTCTCAAAGAACGACGTGTTCTGCGCATGAAGCTTGTGAACGAAGCGTCAACTCTTTCCGCTTTGCGCTCTTTGCGTCCTTTGCGGTGGAAGAAAACTAGCCCTGGCTCGCTGCCAATGCCAATCCCTTGTCTATTGCCGAGAAGTGTTTCGTCATCCCGAGCTCCTTCGGGGTCTTGCCGAGCGCAAGGCCGACGAGCTCGGTGATGTACAGGATCGGCATCTCGAATTGCCCGTACTTCCCGCTCGAGTTTATCGCAAGCTGGCGCATGTCGAGGTTCGAATGGCACATCGGGCAGCCGGTTATGATGCAGTTTGCGCCGAAATCCATGGCGTCCTGCAGGATCTTGCTCGACAGATCCAGCACCGCGCCCATCTTGGACACTGAGAACCCGCCGCCGCAGCAGTCGGTCCTTGAGGTCCAGTCGACGGGCGTCGCTCCGCACGCCTTCACGACCTCGTCCATGGCGACCGGGACTTCCGGGTCGTCATACGCGACCACGTCGGGCGGGCGCACGAGCAGGCAGCCGTAGTAGCAGGCGACCTTGAGGTCCTTGAGCGGTTTCGCCTTTGCCTTGATCCTGTCGAGGCATTTCTCGCGGAGGAGTTCGTTGACGTTGTAGATTCTGACCGACGTATCGACCTTCTTCTCGATGATCCCCTCGATCTCCGTCTTGAAGTCGGGGTTCTTGGCCATGTCGATTCGCGCAGCGGCGAGCCGGCTGTAGCAGGCCGCGCAGGGCGCGAAGATTTCCGTGAGTCCCTGCGCCGCGGCGAGCGCGAGGACGCGCGCGGGGAGCGAGACTGCGAGCTTGTGGTTCAGGTTATGCGCCGCGGTGGCACCGCAGCAGGACCAGTCCTTGATCTCGGGCAGTTCCAGGTCAAGGTCGGGCGCAATTGCCTTGATCGACAGGTCGAACTCGACCCCGCCGCCGGAGAGCGAACAGCCGGGATAGTAGCCGATTTTCATTGAGAACACCTCTATTGAAGTCGGAACGCGGCACGCGTAACTCGAAACACGGAAATCGGGCCGCTCACGCCCCGCACTTTTCGAAAATGCGCTGCACCTCTTCCACGCCGTCGATGGAATGCGGGATGAAATGGAGCTTGCCGCGCAGCAGC
>JAVHLO010000015.1:8840-13982 GCA_031082105.1 Planctomycetota bacterium | reverse complement strand
CATCTTGGGGGCGAGGAGCGCGTCCTGGAAAAGGCTCAGAGTCGACATCTTGTAGCGCATGATGAGCATGAACTCGGGTATGCGGCCCGTGGATTTTATTGACGCGAGAAAGGCCTTGTGGAAGGCGAGGATGTTCTTCTGTTCCTCGGAGACCTTGTCCTCCTTTTTGGCCGTTTCTCTGAGTGCGTCGATTACGCGGGCGACATCGACCTCCTTGGGGCAGCGTGTCGAACACGTTATGCACGACGCGCAGTCCCAGATCGCGTTGCACCGCAGGAGGGCGTCGCGGTCCTCGGGCGTCTCCGCCCGCTGGACGCTGCGCATGATCTGTGTTGGGGTGATGTCCATGAACCCGGCCATCGGGCATCCGGCCGTACAGCGGCCGCACTGGTAGCACTTGCGGACATCTACGTTGGACAGTCTGCGAATCTCATCGATCAGCGTGGCGTGACCGGCGTGTTCTGCGGCATGCATGGAACTTTTCTCCTCATGGGCTGGAAGATTCCGGTACAAGCGAGGGTGCGATTTTATCATCGTGAAAATGGCAAGTCAAGCAAATTCGAGGAGGTTTCCCGGTACGGAAGCGTTCCGCGGCAAAGGCCATACGCATCCCACTACTTTTCCCGGCTGAGGCCGTACTTCTTTATCTTGTTGTAGAGCGTCACGCGGTCGATCTGCAGTATCTTCGCGGACTGCTGGACATTCCAGTCGTTGTCTGCAAGGATCCGTGTGACGTGCAGTTTCTCGACGTCACGCAACGAGCGGAGGGACGACACCAATCGCGCGTCGTCGGCCCCTTCAGAGCTCTTTCGGAAGTGGGCGGGAAGCTCTGCGGGCGTCAACAGGTTCGTCTTGGCGACGACGACGGCGCGTTCGACGACGTTCTCGAGTTCGCGCACGTTGCCGGGCCAATCGTGCTCGATCAGCGCGGCAAGCGTGTCTTCGGAAATGCGCTGGACGCTCTTGCCGCACTCGATATTGTACTTGTGAAGAAAATGCGTGGCGAGCAGGGAGACATCCTCGCGGCGGTTGCGCAGCGGCGGCACAGTGATCGCGATGACGTTCAGACGGTAGAAGAGATCCTCCCTGAACCGCCCGCTCTTCACCTCTTCCTTGAGGTTCTTGTTTGTGGCCGCGATTATTCGCACGTCCACCTTGGTGCTGCCGGACCCGCCGACCTTCTGCACCTCGCGTTCCTGGAGGACGCGCAGGAGGTCGACCTGACATTTCAGCCCTACTTCCGCGATCTCGTCGAGGAAGAGGGTCCCGCCGTCGGCCTCCTCGAACTTGCCCTTTCTTGCGCACACGGCGCCGGTGAACGCGCCTTTCTCGTGGCCGAAGAGCTCCGCCTCGATAAGCGTATCCGTGAGCGCGCCGCAGGAGACGGCCACGAAGGGTCCGTCATTGCGCGGGCTGCTCTGGTGGATCGCGCGCGCGAGCATCTCCTTGCCCGTGCCGCTTTCGCCCTCGATGAGAACCGTCGACCTGGTCGGCGCGACGGTCCTTATGAACTCGAAGACTTCCTGCATCGCAGGGCTCTTCCCGATGAGGTCGTGGAAGGTATAGCGCTTCGACAACTCCTTCTTCAGAAAGACGTTCTCCGCGAGCAGCTTCTGGTGCTGCGCTATCTTGGAGAGGAGCATGCCGATCTCTTCCGGGTCGAACGGCTTGACGATGTAGTCGTACGCGCCGTCCTTCATGGCCTGGACGGCGGTGTCGACCGTGGCATAGGCGGTGATGATGATGATGGGCACCTCGGGGCGCAGGGAGCGCACCTGGCGGAGCACCTCGAGGCCGTCGACCTGCGGCATTTTCAAGTCGACGAGCATGGCGCTCCAGTTGCCCGACCTGGCCATCTCGATCGCCGTTGCGCCGTCGGGCGCCATGCACGCGCCATAGCCTGCGTGCTGAAGCCAGTCGGAGAGCGACTCGCGGACGATCTCCTCGTCATCAACAACCATGATCTGGAGTTTGTCGGTCACAGTGATCTCCTGAACGGATGCATTGTTGCAGGAACATACGCCACGGAGGAACCTGGCGCAGCGTATCCGCAACCAAATCAACCGCAAAGCACGCAAAGAGCGCAAAGCGAAAAGAACTTGGCCCTGCAATTGACTCTCGCGCTTTGCGTTCTTTGCGGTGGAAAAATCTTGTCAAGAAAACAAAGTTCTGCCGGATTGCAGTACGGATTCGGCGGTTTCCGCGGTCTCGGTGGTTGACTCCGGCCGCGGCCGGCTATTTTCCTGCCTCAAGCGCACACTGGCCGTCCCTGCAGGCGTCGGCCGGCTTGATGGTGTCGAGGTCGGCCTGGGGCGCGGGTTTGGCGCTCAGCGCGAGCTGGCGCCGATGTTCGAGGATCGGCAGGGCATGATCGCCGAGGAAATACTCGCCGATCTTCTTCGTCAGCGCCATCGGGCCCTCCATCTTCTTGTGTTTGTCTCTCAAGGCCGCGAGCCGGCCTTCGTTCTCGACGCGCGCGGCGAGGCAGGCCGCACTGGTCGCGAACTCTTCTTCCGACATCGCGCGCGCCTCTTTGGCGATATCGAGGATTCGCTGTTTCTCGGCCTGGATGTCCTCCTTGAGCAGACCGCCCAGTTTCTCGGCGAGACCGCGAACCTTCTCATCCACCTTCGCCGGCGCAACGTCCGCGAATTCGGCTTCATCGAGCAGCCGGGCCTTCTTTAGCGCCTCGACGACATGGTCGCCGGAGCGCGCCTGGCCCGCCCGGACCGGGTCCTTCAGGTTGCGCGGTGGGATGGTGCAGGGGGCGAAATCGGCGATGACGGCGAGCTGCGCCTCGGAGAAGACCGCCTGCATCCGCTTCGCTATGGACGCGAGTTCCAGTTTCACCTCTTCGCCCGATTCTCTCAATTCATGGTCGAGCGAGCCGACGTTCCGTTCGACCTTCCGCGTGATGTCGCCGTTGGACTCGAGCAGGCTCCTGTATTCAGCGAGCGTGCACTTGGCCTCCTGGATGAGGTCGGAGTGCTCGATCAGCGCCTTGCCGATTGTGTCCTGCGCGGTCCGCGCCAGATCGATGAGCTGTCGAAGCTGGTCCTGGGTGAGGTTCAAACCGTTGACGAGGTTGAGCAGGCTGATCTGGGCCTTGAGTTCCTTGAGTTCATCGATATCGGAGCGGGTCACGCTCCTCGAATCCGCAGTCAGTCTCGTCGCAGGGAGACAGACGAGCGCGCTGGCTGCAACTAGTCCCATCAGGGCCATTCCCATTCCTGTCCAGTTCCATTTCATGACAACATCCTCCAGAAAAGGTGGCAACAGAAACCGGGTCCGCCGAGCTTTGCTGTCTAATACAGGTCTACCGTGCTCGGGGTTTCAGGAGGCTGTTGTCATTTCGGCGGGATTTCTTTCCGGGTTGTCTGCGATTCGTCGGGCGCTCAGGTTACCGTGCGGTTTGGCGGATGGAGTGGTCTACTGATGCGCCGTCTTCAGAACGGCCAGCTTCCATACTTCGGGGGACAACAGGGACTTGAGGAGCCAGTGCCACAGAGATCCGAGCAGCGCAGCCAGGAATGCTACAAAGATGCACGCGGCACGATTCCTCGAGTCTGGAAACAGGGGGAGGACAAGGAGAAGCACTACTACCCCAAACGTGTAGATTTCAAGCAGCAACCACATCGCCGCTGAGATGGCAATTGCGATCCTGCTGAAAACACTCAAGCCGACGGCCAGCGCCAAGTGCATGATGATGCCGACACAACAGCCGACACACTCAGGCAAGTGTTCTTCTATCCAGCTCCAAACGGGGACCTGCCCCGTACCTGTCGCGAGTTGAAGTACGCCGCCGATTGCGAGCAGGGCTCCCATCAAGGAGTGCGCAACAACGACCCGGCCCACGAGCATCGTGGCATGCCGACGATCCAGGGTCAGGTGGACCATTTCGGTTTGCGGCGGGAGCGTGGGCTCTGCCGCCGATTTCGCCGCGCTCACAAGCGCTGCCATGCCATCACCTGGCCCAGGCTTGTTGAGGTTTGCGAGGACTGTGGCCCGCTGTTCTTCGGACAGGAAACCGTGCCGCCGCATTATGGTCCCAAGCGGTTCGAGCGAGTGGTTTCGCAGGTACTCTTCTTTCTGTGCTGCGAGACAAGAGGCGACCTGTTCAGGAGAGGCGAAGCCCATTTCGATCACGCGAGCTCCAACCTTCCGTCCGCGCGCGCGAAGCTCGACGTAGTCGGGATTCTCCGCAATGAAGTCCAGATCGGATCGGGAGAGGTAGTTCTTCTCCAGGAGGAGATCCGTCAGTTTGCGATGCGCAGACGCGCCATCCTGTTGGCGCTGAGCGTTCAGACACTCATCCAGTTCTTGTTGCTGGAGGAAGCCCGCATCAACGGCAAAATTCGCCAGGATAGAGTCGATCTCTTGCCCCATCGGTCAACCTTGTCTCAACGGGAGTGCGCTTCCGAGAAGACCTGCGCCTCCGGGCCGCAGTGAGAGGGCATCTACTTCACCTCGAAGGCCGAGACCTCGGCGGTCTCCTTCACCGTTTTTCCTCCCGCCTTGACGTTCGTCTCGCTCTTCGCGAGGAAGCCCGGGATCTGGTCGCTCAGCCACTCCTTGCCCTTTGACGTGCTGTCGTGGTCTTCGGAGACGACATCGAACACGATGCACTTGACTTTCTTCTTTGCGATCGTGATGGTCTCTTCCAGGGTCGGCTGGATTCCCGCTTGCGCGGGAATGACGGCAAAAGGCGACGATTGCGCCCTACTTCTTCGCCGGTTTCGCGGCCGCCGGCGTGGTTGCCGGCGCGGCGACGGGCGCGGGCGCAGCAGCCGGTCCGGAGGCCGTGGTTGCGGCCGGGATGTTCTTTTCTATCCTGAGTTTTGTGCCCTTTCCGATGTATTCCACGTGGTCGCAGCACTGCTGCATGAGCTTGATCCCGAGCCCGCCGATCCGACCTTCCGCTCTCGACGCCCTGGCGCGCGTCACCGTGTCCTGCTCCTTGGCCAGGAAGAGGTAGTGGTTGAAATTGAACCCTTTTCCCTCGTCATCGATCTGCGCGGTGATCTTGTCCTTGGCAATCGTGAAGACAACATCGATACGCTTCCTGATGTCGTACCGGTTGCCGTGCCTGACCGCGTTGTCGATGGCCTCCTGGTAGGCCGCGAAGAAAGCGGTCGCGCTGTC
>JAVHLO010000015.1:0-8830 GCA_031082105.1 Planctomycetota bacterium | reverse complement strand
GATCGAGGCCGACCTTGAAGATGGCGTTCCTGCCGAGCTCCTTTGCCTTGTTGACGTTGTCTTCCGAGCACTTGAACGTGAAGTGGAGCTGGTTGAGCATTGCCGCGCGGTCCGTTGGCGCCCTGGAAAGCTCGACTTCAGACAGCGCGAACAGTTCCTTTACTTCGAACGGCTCGATGAGGAAATCGTTCTCCCAGATCTTGAAATCGCGCCGCCTCGAAGGTTCGGTACTCTTCGAGTAGAGTTTGATTATGGAGATGAGGGTTGTGTCGCCGGCGAGCTTGACCTTTGCGACGAAATCATCCGAGCCCGGCACGGAGTCCTCGAGGATGACGAGGTCCGGTCTTGCCTTCTCTAGCAGGGCGAGCGCCTCGAGGCAGTCATGGACGATCGCGAAGTTCGCGCCTTCCTTTGCCACCCACAGCTTCACGGTATCCGTGAACGGTCCTTTTGCGGGCGCGACGACGAGCACGCCGCGTTTCGACGGCCCTTTTTCGCGCAGCTTCGCCGCAAGCACGGCCACGCCGGAGGGCGGGGTCTCGATGAACTTCGCCTTCCCGGGCGCCTTGGCGGGCGGCTTTGCGCCGGCGGCCGCGATCGACTCGAAGTACGAAAGGGCCTCCTTCGAGTCCGTGAGGAAGTGCATGAGCGTGGTCAGCCCGAGTATCTGCATGGTCTGGCCGACGTTGCGGTGCACGCGCGCCAGGGCGAGCGCGCCGGACCGCTTGCCGAGCGTGTCCGCTTGCGCGACAAGCGCACCGATCCCGGAGCTGTTGATGTAGTTCACGTCGTGAAAATCGAGAAGTACGTATTTCGTTTCCGGCTTGCTCACGAGCTCGTCAAGCAGCCGCTCGAACGTGACAAACGTCGAGGCGCTAATGAACCCGTGCAGTTCGAGGATCAGCAGCTCCTTGTTGCCGGCGAATTTCGCGCTCTTCAACTTGTACTGAAGGTTTCTCATTACCCTCTCTCCTCAGAATGGAAGAACTCGACATTTACCATTGATCATTGGTCATTTGTCATTGTCCATTTGTGTCGAGGTCTCTCCCGCGCGGCCTGTCCGCGGAAGACATGGCCCAAACGATCAATGACCAATGAGAAATGACAAATGAAAGAATCCAGCTTCCTGTCTGCTCTGTGTCTCCGTGCCTCTGTGGCTACTTCGACTTCACCTGTGCAGCGCCGCGCGGCCAGGCGGCAGCCTTGTACCCCATGAGCCTGTAAACGAGCTTCGCGGCGGTGAATTCCGAGGCGAGGAATCCCTTCACCGGGCTCAGCTCCACGACATCGAACCCGACGACGTTCCGATTCCGGAAGACGGGTCTGAGCACATCGAGCACGTCGTACCACGACAGGCCACCCGGTTCCGGGGTCCCCGTGCCGGGCACGAACGCCGGGTCGAAGACATCGATATCGACCGTCACGTACACATCGCGCGACAGCTTCGAGAGTATCCGTTTTGCGAGGAGCCGCATCCGCTCGCGCCCCTGCCATTCGTGGGCGAAGAAGGTGGCAAGTCGGCCGCGGCGCGCGCCGCTCCTGCGCGCGGCTCCGACGATCGGCGCTTCCTCGTCGCAGAGGTTCCGGATGCCGACCTGGACGACAGGGCAGTGCTCGAGGACTCTCCTCATCGCGCACGCGTGGTTGAACGGCGAGCCCTCATACTCGTTCCGCAGATCCGCGTGCGCGTCGAGCTGCAGTACGGAAAGCCGCGGGTATCTTCGCTTGAACGCCGACACGATGGCCGGCGTGATCGAATGCTCGCCACCGAGCGATACGAGGGTCGTGTCGGGGTACGCGTCGAGTATGCGTCCGATCCTGCCGGCAAGCGCGGCCTGGAATTTCCGGTGTCGCTCGACCGGCCCGGCCCCGGAGCGGGCCCATCTGAAATGCGGCAGCGTGCGAATCCCGAGGCGATAGGTTTCGACTCGGAGCTCTTCATCGTAGAGCTCGACCTGCGCAGAGGCGTCGATGATGGCGGACGGGCCCCAGGCCGTTCCTTTGCCGTACGTGGTGGTCTCCTCGTATGGGACGGACAGGACGGTGAAGAGGGCGTGCTCTGTTCTGTCGAACTCAGGCGGGATATTTCCGAAGTTTGCAGCCATTCCCACACAATCCTCTGGATTTTAGATTTCGGATTTTGGATTGAAGATCCTGGATTCCGGGTCCAATACGGAATCTGGAATCCAATTTCCAGAATCTCCGGGGCGATGAACCGCGTCTGCTCTTCTCAATGCGGCCGCTTGCGTGACCGCCGTCTGCGTGAAGCCGCCCCGAGCTCCGCGAGCGCGCTGACGACGAAGGGAAGCGCGATCGTCGCGTCGCAATGCACCGTCACCTGGCGGGCCTGCTGCGCGATCTTGCCCCACGACTGGGCCTCTTCGAACGTGCATCCGCTCAGGCCGCCCCACTGCGGAGAATCGCAGGTGAACTGCACGGCGTACTCGTGTCCGGGCACATCGTGCCCCATGATTGAGGCCGTCACTTCCGTTTGCTGTATGAAATTCTTCGGCGTGCCGCCGCCGACATAGATGACCGCGGTCCTTCGCGCCTTGATCGCCATTTCCGCGGTCTCGCGCACGTCGGCAACCGGGTCGAAGAGGAACCTCGCGGAACCGGCGTTCAATCCCGCGGCGAGCGCAATCCCGATCGAAGAATCCCCGATGGCAGGGCAGTACAGGGGTAGTTTTGCGCGGAATGCCGCGCTCAGGATCCCTTCCGGGCCGCGCCCGCGGGCGAGCGCGCGTCCGAGCTCGAAGAGGAACTCGCGCGTCGTGTGCGGCCGCTTCTGGAGCAACGCGGCCGTGTCCGCAATGAATCCGTCGGTCAGCCTGAAATCGGCCTCGCGCGCGAATGTGTCGTAGATGCGGTCGACGCCTGCGTGCAGGAGCTTCTTGTCGTCCACATTCGGGCTGCCGATGTAGTGGGCGCGGCCGAGCGATTCGTGGCAGTCGTGGAATAGGTTCGCGCCGGTCGAAACGATGCAGTCGACGAGCCGGCTCTTGATGAGGTAGACGACAATACTCCTCATCCCGGCCGGTACCATTGCGCCGGCGAGACCGAAGAATATCGTTGCGCCGTCGGCAATGGCGTTCATCCAGACATCCACTGCGGTCGCCAGGTTGCGTCCCTGGAAGGAGATGTCGCGCATCCGCGCGAGCGTGGAAGCGACCGTGAAGGGCCGCTTGATTTCGAACGGCCGGACTTTTCTGTGCAGATACTGTCTGGCTTTCACCGGATCATTCTCCGCGAGAGGTGACAACATGCGTCAACGGTTTGTGCGCCGCCGGTCGGTTGTTTATCCGGCATCACCATTCCGGAACGCGCCAGGGCGACGCTGCTGCGAACGGCCGCGTTCCGGCACACAGCGGCGATGCCCAGGCTGCTCACTCCAATTCCGCCATGACATGGTCGGAGTCGATCGTTTGACCGATGGCGACGCCGATCTTTGTTACAGTTCCCGGTCCGGGCGATGGGACCGGCATCTCCACTTTCATCGCTTCTATGGTGAAGAGCGTCTGGTCCTGTTCGACCTTGTCTCCGACCTTCACACTGACGCCGACGACCTTGCAATGCATCGGGGCCAACACGCTTGACATCTCTTTCACTCCTACAGGGACTTCAGGGCTACTTCCGCTTGCCGAGCGCGAACCCCGAGATGATCAGTTTCTGGATATTGGACGTGCCTTCGACGATCTGGAAAGACTTCGAATCGCGGTAGAGCCGCTCGACCGGGTACTCGGACGAGAAGCCGTACGAGCCGTATATCTTCACGGCGTTTCCTGCGGCCTTCACGGCGGTCTCAGCCGCGAAGTACTTCGCCATGGATATGTCTTTCGTCGGCTTCTCGCCCTTGTCGATGAGCCATGCGGCGCGATGGACGAGGAGCCGCGCCGCCTCGATTTCGACGGCCATCTCAGCGATCTGTTCCTGGATCATCTGGAAGTCGCTGATCTTCTGACCGAATGCGTCCCGCTCGTTGGCGTACTTGACGCTGGCATCGAGGGCCGCCTGTGCCACGCCGACCGCGCGCGCGGCGCAGCAGATGCGCGTATTGTCCAGTTGCGCCATGCAGATCTTGAACCCGTCGCCGACCTGGCCGACGACCGTGCTCTTGGGCACCCTGGCCTCATCGAATATGAGTTCGCCGGTGGGCGCGCAGTGCAGGCCGAGCTTGGTTTCGATCGCCGTCGAGGACATACCCGGGGCGCCCTTCAGCTCGACGAAGAAACAGGTCATGCCCTTGTGTTTCTTCTCCCGGTCGGTGTACGCGTAGACCAGCCCGACATCGGCGACCTGCGCGTTCGATATCCAGGTCTTGGTCCCGTTCAACACGTAGTGGTCGCCCTTGTCGACGGCCGTCATGCGCATCGCGGCGACATCCGAGCCCGAGTTCGGCTCGGTGATCGCGAAGCACCCCATCTTCTCGGCGCTGACGAGACCCGGAATGTACTTCTTCTTTTGTTCCTCCGTCCCGAATCTGAGGAGCGTCAATGCGGGCCCGATGGTCTGCATGTTGAACGGCAGGCCGTAAGACGGGCTTACGCGCGCGACCTCCTCGCACATTACGAGCGTGGCGAGCATGCCCACCCCGGTCCCGCCATACTCCTCGGGAATGACGCCGCCGAAGAAGCCCTGTTCCGCCATCTTGCGCACGAGTTCGGGACGGAACCGGTGCTCCTTTTCGTCAGCTTCCACTGTCGGCGCGATCTCCTTCTCCGAGAATTTTCGCGCGAGATCGCGCATCGCCAGCAATTCTTCTCCCAGTTGGAATTCCATGGCAACCTCTGATAACCGAACAGCACAAAACTCTGGAACATGAATTGAGACTCATTCTATCGCGCCCAATAAACCCTGTCAAGATAAACAAGCCCGGCAGTGTCCTCGACCGGCCGGTGACCTGCATGCAGGCGGGGTTGGAGGCGGTGAAGCGCACATTTTGCTTGACAGCGGCGGTTTCTCATGGTATTTGCCGGGACATGCGAACCAAGCACGTGCGCGACAAAGTGGCCGAGGCGATGCTGCGCGAGCGCCTGATTAGGCGCGAAGGGTGGCACGAGGAAAGGCCGGCCCTCAGAAACTCGCCGGACCTCGTCGACGCGCTCGGACGGGAAGTCCTGCGCGAGCTGGGCAGCGAACGCCACAACGAGTTCGCCAGGATCGTGCGCGTTGCCCAGTATGACGGCGAGCAGCTCATGTTCGTCAGTCATTGCGAGCTGTGCAGGGAACGGTTCGAGAAAGCCTACCGCAGGCGCGTCGAGGAACATCTGAAGCGGCTGACGAACCGCAAGCTGGTCTTCAGGTGCCATGTGACCGATTCCGCGTTCATGTGCCAGGGCCGCGCGAGGTCGGGGGCCGATTCCTGCGCGTCGTCGGCGTCGGCGGACGCGAAAGCGGCTCCCCGCCGCGGACGCGAAACTGCATCGATGAGATTCGAAACTTTCGCCGTCTCGCCGTCGAACGAGCTTGCGTGGAAGGCCGCGCGCGCGCTGCTCGACGCGCGCGGCGGTTTTCAGCTTCCAAGGCCATTGCTGCTCTGGGGAGCGGCCGGAGTGGGAAAGACCCACCTCCTGCACGCGATCTGGCAGCGCGCGCTCAGCGCGAAGCCGCCGGTCCATCCGCTGCTTGTGACCATGCCGGATTTTGTGAAGCAATTCTCGCTGGCCAACAAGTCTTCGCGACAGGAGCCGTTCCGCCAGAAGTTCAGGACTCCGGGGATGCTCCTCTTCGACGATGCGCACCTCGTGCCCGATACGGACGCCGTGCAGGACGAGCTGACGCACACCATAGACGTGTTTCTCCAGGGGGGAAAGAAGATGGTGTTCTGTTCCCGCGAGCACCCGAGGCAGATGAGGCACCTGAGAAAACGCCTTCTGTCGCGACTCTGTTCGTTCATCGATGTGCGGGTGCGCGGCCGGCGCGAGTTCGACGAATCGACGGCAGGCGGCGAGGTTGCGGGCGGCGGGCGCGCGTCGTCCGTGGGCGCCGGTGGCGTGGAGCTCATCCGCCCGGAGGATATCGAGCGGCTCGTGGGGGCGCATTTCGGCGTGCGCGTGGCCGACATCCGGTCGCCGTCGAAGCGGCGCGGCGCCTCGCTGGCGCGTCACGTCTGCTACCTGCTGGCGCGGGAGATGATCTGCCTTACGTGGGGCGGGATAGCGTCGGCCTTCGGGGAGCGCCACCATTCGAACGTCATCAACGCCTGCAAGAGGCTGGGCGCCAGGCTGGCCGGCGATTCGTCCCTGCGCCATTCCGTCGACAGGCTGCGGACCGAGGTCGGACAGTTGCGGTCTTGACGGCGCAGGGGAGTGGAGCCAGGGATGGGATTCGAACCCACAACCTGAGCTTTACGAAAGCTCTGCTCTGCCATTGAGCTACCCTGGCACTTCAGATTTTAGATTTTGGATTTTGGATTGGGGATTCCAGTCCATAAATCAACGCTGCCGGCGTCCTCGTCCTGGATCGTAGTCTCCCTCGCCACAGGAGGATAATCAATCTGTTCCGTGTAAGCCCGCGGTCCAGTCTCGAACAATCCAAAATCCAAAATCGCAAGTCCAAAATCGTCACTGCCTCCTGAACGCCTGGGCCTGGAAGTACTTTATCTTCTCGACGGCCTGTTTCGGCGCATACATCTGGATCGTTGCGTGGTACGCCTCGCGCGGCTTAAACCCGCCTACCGGCGGGGCGACCGAATTGTAGCTCCCGACCGAGATGAGCCGCTTATCGGCGTCGAAGAGCGCGATATGGAACGAGATCGCGGCCTGTTCGTCGGTGAGGTTCTTCAGATTCACCGTGGCGCGCACGCCGAAAATATCGTCCTTTTCGAACTTCAGGTCTTCGATCTTTACGGCCGGATCGAGCGAGGAGACCTGTACGAACTCGTCGAGCTTGAAATCGAACCAGCCTTCCTCGACCTTTGCGGGCCCCTGGGCGGGGATCAAGGCTATTCCCGAGACGACGACGAAAAACAGGATGACGGAACCCAGCTTCCGCCAGAGAGGACATCCGGCCATTGCTGCAACTCCTAAACCCGACATCGAAAACGAAGAGGTACGAGTTTAAGCTAAACACGCCCCCCTGTCAAGGTTTTGGATGCGCGCGGCAGGCCGGCGATTTTTGTTGACAAAGCCGCAACGCGGAGTATAATCGCGATATTGCATGTGAATTCTTTCACGAGTTCTTTGGAGACACCCCAGATGCGCAACGAGGCCCTCATTGTGAGCGCTGTCCGCACCCCAATGGGCAGGTTCATGGGTACGCTGAGCCCGTTCCCGGCGTCGAAACTGGGCAGCTTTGCCATCGCCGAGGCGGTGAAGCGGGCGAAGATATCGCCTGAGGACGTTGAAGAAGTCATCTTCGGCCAGGTGCTGCAGGCGGGCGCGGGCCAGAATCCCGCGAGGCAGGCTGCGATCTGGGGCGGGATACCCGTGAGCAAGGGGGCGTTCACGGTCAACAAGGTGTGCGGCTCCGGCTTGAAGTCCGTCGCACTCGCCGCGCAGGCCATCGCGGCGGGGGATGGGCATATCTTCGTCGCCGGCGGCCAGGAGAGCATGACCAACGCGCCGTACCTGCTGCCCGGGGTCCGCGCAGGTCACCGGCTCGGGAACGGACAGATGATCGACGCAATGGTGAACGACGGGCTCTGGGACATCTACAACAATTTCCACATGGGTATGACCGCCGAGCTCGTCTGCGACAAGTACGGGGTTACGCGTGAGGACCAGGACAACTGGGCCCTTGGCAGCCACCTCAAAGCGGTCAAAGCGATAAAGGAGGGCAAGTTCAAGGCCGAGATCGTCGGCATACAGATCCCTCAGCCGAAAGGCGCGCCGGTCCTATTCGATGCCGATGAGGGACCGCGCGAGGACACGTCGATGGAGAAGCTGGGCCGGCTGAAAGCAGCCTTCAAAGAGGGCGGACGCGTGACCGCCGGCAATGCATCGGCGATAAACGACGGAGCCAGCGCCCTTGTGGTCGTTTCGGAATCCAGGCTCAAGGAGAAGAACCTCGCCCCACTCGCGAGGATCGTCGGCTACGCCACGGGCGGCGTCGCGCCGGAATGGGTCATGATGGCGCCGGTCGAGGCAATCAAGAACCTGCTCGCCAGGACGTCGATGAAGCTCGACCAGTTTGACCTGATCGAGCTGAACGAGGCGTTCGCGGCCGCCACGTGCGGGCTCATCAAGGAGCTGAAGATCGACCGTGACCGTGTCAACGTCCACGGCGGGGCGGTCGCGCTCGGCCACCCGATCGGCTGTTCGGGCGCGCGCATCCTCACCACATTGATCTACGCGCTGAAGGACCGCAAACTCAAGCGCGGGCTCGCCGCCCTTTGCCTTGGAGGCGGCAACGCGGTCGCCATGGCGGTAGAAGTAGTGTAGAATGGGTCCCTTGCAGCAAGTACATGGCTTTTCGGGGAAACCAGAATGGACATCAAGAAGGTCGGGATCGTAGGCGCGGGTACGATGGGAACCGGCATCGCACAGGTCTTCGCGCAGACGGGCTACGATGTGACAGTGGTGGACATCAAGCAGGAGATTCTCGACAAGTCCCTCCGCACCATCACGGGCTCTCTGGAGAAGTTCGTGGCGAAGGGAAAGATCAAACCGGAAGAGAAGGACGCAACGATGTCCAGGATCCACTACTCGCTGACACACAGCGATCTGGCCGGCGCAGACTTTCTTATCGAGGCCGTCACTGAGGGAGTGAACCTGAAGAAGCAGGTGCTCAGCCAGATGGATACGATCTGCGGGCACTCCACCATTTTCGCCACGAACACGTCCTCGATCTCCATCACGCACATGGCCTCAGTGACGCGCGCTCCCGAGCA
>JAVHLO010000159.1 GCA_031082105.1 Planctomycetota bacterium | reverse complement strand
GCCGCTCATCATACCCGGGATCTGTACGATCCCGACGATCATCATCATGTTGAGCGCGGGGGTCATTGCCGCGCGCACCGCGGCGCGCAGCGCGCGCCGGGACGCCTGCGCGGGCGTGGCCCCGAGCGACAACGCCACCTCGATCTCGCCCTTCCTCAGCCGCACGTCGGCCGCGAGGCGGTTCACGGCAAGCGACGCCGAGTTCAGCGCGTTCGCCGTCATCATGCCGGCGAGGGGAATGACGTATTGCGGCTTCGCCCAGAGCTCGACCGGGAAGACAAGAAAGATCGCCGTGGCCATTGTCGTAATTGTCGCAAGGCCGATCGAGAAGAGCATCACGTACAGCGCGCGCTTGAACCTGTGTTCGAGCCGGCGTTTGCCGTCGAACGCGGCAATACCGATCATGACCGCGACCATGAGCGCGACGAAGCTCCAGTGCTCGTTGCGGAAGATCAGCCGCAGGAGCCAGCCGACGGCCAGGAGTTGCACGAGCGACCGCACCGTGCCGAGGAGCAGGCTCTTTTCATGGCCGATGCGACACGCGCGCGACAGGACGACCGCACAGAGGATGAGCAGGAGGGTCCAGGCAAGGTCGGCGGGTGCGATCCGGACGTAGCCGGTGTCGAGCGCCCCGCCGTCTGCGGCCGGCGATGCGGCGACAAGCGCACAGGCTGCGTTGATGACGTTCATTTGGCCTGTTCCAACTTCGCAAGCTCTTCGAAGAGCTCGCGCTGACGCGCGGTCAGCTTCTTTGGAAGAACTACATGGACGTGGGCGTAGAGATCGCCGTTGCCTTTCCCCTTGAGGATCGGCATGCCCTGGCCCTTGAGCCTGTAGGCCTGCTCGCTCTGGGTGCCGGGCAGGACCTTCATGGAAACCGTGCCCGTCATCGTGGGCACCTCGATCTGCCCACCGAGCATGGCCGTTGAGAGCGGCGTGGACACGGTCACGTGAAGGTCGTCATCCTCCCGCCGGAAACGTTCGTGGGGCCGGATCTTGACGACCAGGTAGAGGTCGCCGCGTGAGCCGTCGGGCGCCATGTTGCCCTGCCCCTCAAGACGCAACTTCGCGCCTTCGCGGACCCCGGCGGGTATTTTCACGTCGAGCTCGCGCCGCTGCATTGTCATCCCCGCGCCGCCGCAGTCGGGGCAGCCGGACCCCGGCCTGCCGCCGCACCGCGGGCATGGTGATGGAGAGTCGACCATCAGCTTGCGCCGGCCACCGTTGTAGGCCTCCTCGAGGACAATCTCCATCGGGTGCTCGGAATCGGTGTCGGGATTTCCGGCCTGGGGCGGCGTGAAACCCTCGGATTCGCCGAAAGGCGATGGCCGGGCGCTGCGGCGTCCCTGGCGGCCAAACGCCTGCCACATGCCGTTGCCCTGTGGCGAGTGTCCGCCGGCGAAGAAATCGCCGAACATCGACTTGAAGAAATCGCTGAAGCCGCCGACGTCGCCGAGGTCGTCCCATCTCACCTGGTACGCGCGCCCGCCTGAAGGACCCGCGCCCGCCGGACCACCACGCGCATAATCCTGCCAGTTCGGGCCGAGCGAATCGTACCGGCCGCGCTTCTTCGGGTCGCTCAACACCTCGTGAGCCTCGTTTATCTCCTTGAACCGCTTCTCGGCCTCCTTGTCGCCGGGGTTCCGGTCCGGATGGTACTTCTTGGCGAGCTTCCGGAACGCCTGACGAATGTCGTCGGTCGACGCGTTCTTCTGGACGCCGAGGGTTTTGTAGTAGTCCTTGAATTCCATGCATCCACGCTGAATAGAGGTTCAAACAAACGGGCTGCATCCATTTGTCGCCACGGCGGCGCCCTCTCAGGGGCCAGCAAAGTATAGCGCGGTCACGGGAGGACTGTCAAGTGTTTGTAACGCGGAGCGGGGAGTGTGGAAGTGTGAGCGCCCAACTCTTCCGGCGGACGGCGGCTGCGCTGGATTCACTCCTATCAAAGGGGGACTAACCCGGCCTATTCGCGAAGAAGCGTGGAAATGTCATTCCCGCGAAAGCGGGAATCCCGAAAACGGTGCATTAGCGGGAGGACAAGACTGGATTCCGACGGTCTCGGTCGCGTGGGAGACCCACTGGACTTCTGCTTTCGCGGGAATGACAGTCTATCGGACTCTTTCCCTGATACGCGAATAATCCGAACTACGGCGCAGCCTGGACTGCAGCTGCGGCGAAGTTGAGGAGGTCTTCGAGCGTCGCGCGGACTGCGGCCGCACTGTCGCGCCCGGGCTCTGTCGCGGGCGCCGGCACGCCGCCCTGAACGAGGTTCGGGTGGCCGCCGCCGCGGCCGCCGCAGCGAGACAGGGCTTGCTTCATCACGGGACGAAGATCGACCTGCAGGTCCGCGGACCGGGAGAATACCACTGCCGGTTTGTCGCCGGCCAGCGCGAACAGCGCCACGCACGACCCGCGCGCAACCGTCTTCTCCGCCAGCGCAACCAGCGCCTTCTGGTCGCGACCGTCGTCGGGAACGAACACCTTCCGCGCGACAGCCCATTTCCCGCTCCGGTCCGCGTTGGAGTGGATCTCCGCGGATTCGTAGCCATCGAGGCTGTCGAGCCGACGGCGAAGTTCTTTCTTGAGCGCGCCGTTCTCACCGAGAAGACGCTGTGCGATGGCCGGCAGCTCGCGCCAGGCTGAGCTGAACTGCGCAGAGGTTGCGGAAAGGGCCGCAAGCCGATGATGGTAGTCGCGCAGCGCCCGGCCGCCGCAGACAAACTCGACGCGGAGCAGTCCCTTTGCGCGTTCGGTACTGAGTATCTTGATCAGGCCCACCTCGCCGGTGCGGCGCACGTGGGTGCCCCCGCAGCAAGTGCAGTCGCAATCCGGGATCGTGATCACCCGGAGCTCGCTCACGACCTCGCCGCGGGATACACCATACGCGCGCAACGGATCGTTGTCGTCCGCCTGTCGGCACACGAGCAGTTCCGGCACCCTCCGGATCGGCATCTTCACCACGACGTCGCGCGGCAGCACTTCGACGCGCAGCACTCGGTCGCCGAAGACGACCGAGTTCGCCATGGATTCAACGGCCGCAAGGCGCTCGTCGGAAATCGAGATCGCGGCCACGTCGATCGTGCAGTAGTCCGCGCCGAGATGGAACGATTCGGTGTCCCCGCTCATCGCCCGGACGAATGCAGCGGACAGGATGTGCTGCCCCGAGTGCTGCTGCATGTGGTCGAACCGGCGCTCCCAGTCTATGCGGCAATCGGCCTTCCCGGGCGCGATGGGCCGGTCGACAATGTGGAGCAACCGGTCGCCGTCCTCAAGCACGGCAACCACTTTCGCGTCCCCGATGGCGCCGGTATCGTGCGGCTGTCCGCCTGACGTTGGATAGAAGAGGGTCTCGGCGAGCACGGCGGCGTGGAGTCTCCCCGCATCGGCGCGCGATTCGAGCCCGTGTCGGCGCAACAGGGCGTCGTCGGCCGGGGCGCAACCGGTGACCATGGACGCAAAACTTGTCGTGTACGCGTCGGATTCGTAGAGTCGTGTGGTCATCAGCGTCTCGAACAATGTGGCCTGCGAGTGCGGCCGGAATGGCGGATCGCGGATTGAGACCTTGGATCGCTGATTCTCAGTCCGCAATCCACAATCGCAAGTCCAAAATCGTGATGATATCCTCGCGGGGCCGTCGTGTCAACTCTTCGCAGCATCCCACTTTTTCTTGCCAACACCAGGCGTTTCGTGTAGACTCTGCCTCATGGAAGAACGCGTGAAGCAATTCATAGTACGGCAACTGAAGCTGAAGATCGCGCCCGACCAGATCGGCACGGATGAACGGCTCTTCGGCGGCTCGCTCGGACTGGATTCGATCGATGCCCTCGAGCTGGTAGTGGGGCTCGAACGCGAGTTTGGGATCACCATACCGGACCAGCAGAGCGGGCTGAAGGTCTTTCAGTCCGTGCGGACCCTCTCAGATTTCGTGGCGGGCGAACTGGGGAAGCGCGGTTCCGTCGGCAAATGAGACGCGCACGGGCCGGCCCGGTGCATGGGGAAAGGAGGGCCACTTCCGACAGGACTCCGGCACTGCTTCGGGCAACCGGCCGCGGAGAGGCGCAAGATACGCTGGACGATTGCGGTTTCCCGGGTGTCCAACCATGTCCCAGTTCGCGGCAGCCGGGTAACCGTCAAGCCTTCGTGCCGGAGCCGGGTGTGAGGCGACATGTTCCGGAGGGTCAAAGCCGCAGCTTTGACCTCGACTTGCATCCCCGATCGGAAACCATGGTCAAAGCTGCGGCTTTGCCGCTCCAAAAGGATTAGCGATGAACAGTCGAGAGATTCTCGAGAACCTGCCGCACCGCTATCCGTTCATAATGGTTGACAGGATGGTCGAGCTGGTGCCCCGGGAGCACGGGATAGGGCTGAAGAACTTCACGCTGAACGAGGCGTTCTTCGGCGGGCATTTTCCGGGCGAGCCGATCGTGCCGGGCGTGCTGGTGATTGAAAGCCTCGCACAGACTGCGGGGCTTGTCTGGCTGGCGCGCACGGATCGGGCCGGGAAGACGCCTGGGTCTCCAGCCGGTGCGGAAACGGCGGCGACGAGCGCGATCACCGACGGGGCGACAGCCGGCGGCATGGCCCCGCGCTGCTTCCTCGCGGAGATACGCGCGTTGAAGTTCAAGCGCATGATCACCCCCGGCGAACAGATGACGACGCACGTCAGGATCATGAAATCCTTTGGCGCGCTGGCGATGTTCGAGGTCGAGGCGCGGGTAGGGAATGAAATCGTGGCACAGGGAGAACTCGTGATGGCGCAGAGGCAGACCTAGCCCGGATCATTTGCGTATCAGGGAAGAAGCCCGACAGACTGTCATGCCGAACTCGGTTCGGAATCTCCCTTGCCAAGTGTCCCGCCCTTCGGGGCATGACAGCAAATCGAATTTCATAGATAAAGCGGGCTGGCCTGGCTCCATGCGCGAAAGGTCGAATGGAACTCGAAGTAAGGTCGGTGACCGGGTCGATTTCGGTGACACAGAAACACTGAATCGGGGAAAGACGGACGTCCTTGGACGGCCCAGCGAGGCGATTGCACCTCAGAGAGCGGTTCGGCCGGTCACGTGTTCGGAGTAGCGCCGATGCACATCTCGATACTGGCATGCATGTTGCGGCCCGTCACGATCGCCGGCGTCGTGTGTCTCGTGTTGCTGATGGCGACATCGGGTGGCCGACTGGCGGCGCAGGATGCACAGCAATCCGAACTCGAGGTCGCCGTTGAAGTCGGGCTGGGCGGCTGGTTCAGACCGGGCCGCTGGATGCCCGTGCGCATCCTCGCGCGCAGTCCGCGGCATTCGTGCACGCTGGTGACGGCCGTTTCCGTGGGCTGCGAAACGGGCGAGACGACGTACGCGCGCGAGATGACCATGCCGGCGGGCGCGCAGAAGTCGTTCTTCCTGCACGTGCGGCCGGGCTACGAGATCGACGAGCTTTCAGTGCGCCACCGCGCCAAAGGCGATGTCGAATGGGCCAGGACCGACAATATGCCGGTCAACCCCCTCGATGCCAACGACACGCTCATCGTCTGCAACACGGCCAAGGACATCGGGCTTCCCACGGGAAAAGGCGCGGCCGCCGCAAAGTTCGTCGTGGCGTGCGTGGCCGCAGCGTCGATGCCGACGAACCCGGCGGGGTACGGTGCCGCGGACATGGTTGTGTTCGTCGATCCGTCACGCGATTCGTTCGCGAGCCCGGAAGCGGCGGACGCCATAGTGCGCTGGATGCTGAAGGGCGGCCACGTGGTCATCGTGTTGGGTCCTGGCTGGCAGGGTGCGGTGCGGGCGCCGTTCGCTCAGTTCATGCCCGCCGCCCCGGAAGGGCTTGGCGACGGGCAGGTATCCGGAACCGTCCTGTTCGGCGAGAAGGTCTCGGAGTCTTCGAGTACGCCATTCGCGGTCTGCGGGCTCGGCAAGGTGCGCGGAACCGTTCACGCGTCCGATGGCGGAGGCAAGCCGCTGGTCGTATCGGCCCGCGCGGGGTTCGGCCGGCTCACGCTTGTTGCCTTCATACCGGATGTTGCGCCGTTCTTGAAGGGGCAGAGAAAAGAGTTATTCTGGAAGAGACTGGTCGCGTTGTACCCGAGGACCGACGACAAGGGAAAGAGAGACTTCGCGCCAACGCTCTCTGCCGAGATCATGGTCGACCCCGGATCGTTTTTCCCGTTCGCGCTCATATTCGCGGTCTATGTTGCCTTGTTGTGGCCCGGCGACTACTACCTGAGCCGGTTCTTCAAGCGCCCGCTGATCGCGTGGGCGACTTCGCTGCTGTGGGCGGGAATGTGCCTCGGCATCGTCATCATGATCGTCTTTGCGAGGAGCGAATCTCAGAACAAGCGGAGGACGCTTGGCGTCCTTACGGTGTTTGACGACGAAGAGATCGCCTATTGCACGATGTTCGACAGTTTCCTGTCGGGCGCGAGGGGAGAACATACTTTCAAGGCGGACGGTGAGGACGGGCTGATCGGCCCGCTTGTGGGCGGCAGCGGCGATGACGGATACAACTACAATTGGCGGCAGAGAGACCAGGACATGGCCGGCGCGTCGTACGATGTGTATGAGACCTCCGAGGGCAGCGCCTTGACTGCGCCGATGTTTCGCAATTCCGTGCGCATGTTCGAATCCCAGTCGTGGTGCGACGCGACGCCCTTTGCCGGCCTTTCGGTGAAGCGGACCGAGGGGGGATCAAGGATAACACTGGCCAACGACACGAAGGCAGTGATAGTGAACGCAATCGTGGTCACCGCCGATTTCGGCGTGTCGCGTATTGTTACGGATGTTGCCCCTGGCAGCAGCATCGTCCTCGATCTCATGCCGTCGATGAGCAGGTCGAATGTTCGGGATGCCTACGGCGTGATCGGACAGGTATCAACGTTCTTGCGCGTGGCACTATCGACGCTGCGCACCACTCAGTCATCGGCTTTGGCAGAGTCCCTCGCACCGTGCGAGAAGCTCGAGCCCGGCGAGGCGTTGCTTCTCGCGAAGATATCTTGTCCGGTCCCGTGGCTGAAGACCACCTTGAGTGCCGGAGACGACACCCGCGTCGTCCTTCTCCGCAAGATCGTCAGGTTGGATGAGTGACCGTCATCTGGGAGCGCCGGCATCCCTGCCGGCCAGGTTGTCGGCGAAACGCCAGTAGTGATTTGAGGTATCGATCCATGAAGAGGCTCGTCTGCCTGTGCGTTGCCCTGGGCTTTGCCTTGTCTGCCCACGCCGAGGTCGTGGTACTCAAGGACGGGAGGAAGTTCGAGGGGACGGTCAGCGAGTCAAAGGACGCGATCGAGTTGAAGGCGTCCGGGGCCACATTGACCTTCCCGAAGGATGCGGTCGAAACGCGGCTGAAGGATCTCGACGAGCTGCTGAAGTCCGCGCGGTCGAAACGGTCCGAGGGCGAAAGGCAGCACAAGGAGGTCGTCATACCAGCCACACCGGCAACGCGCAGCTTGGCGTGCGAAGCGGCCCTGAAACTGTTGCAGGAGGCCTACAAGGACTACGACACTGCGCGCCGCAGTTTCCCGTGGAAGCAGTACGAATATCTCGAGAAAGACCTCGCGGCGATTGCCGAGACTATCAAGGCCGTGCGCGGTCTGTGCGGCGGGGACACGGAGTGCGCGCGGGCCGAGGCGCGGTACAGGGAAAAAGCCGACGCGGCAGGCACAAAACCCGACGTCCACTTCGAGCTCGCGTTCTGGTGTGAACGCGCGAGCCTCAACGATCTCGCGCGGCATGAGTACTTCAAGGTATTGTCAATCGAGCCCGACCACGCGGAGACAAGAGAAAGGCTGGGCCAGATCAAACATGCGGGCAGGTGGATGTGCAGGGAAGAGAAGGCGCTG
>JAVHLO010000158.1:2599-7837 GCA_031082105.1 Planctomycetota bacterium | reverse complement strand
TGAAATCTGTGTAATCTGTGGTTCCAGTTCAACGCTGAACGATTGCCCTTTCTGAACCATGCGCGAAATTCGTTGACGGAGATAGGTATCTTTGGTATATTCGCTAGTTCTATTGATCGGCCTGAAAAGTACACAATAATTGAGGAATGCACCATGAGAGACGACATGACACGGACGAACAGCGGCCGGCGCGCGGGCGGCTTTGCGGCGATCTACGCGTCTTCGTTCATGATCGGGCTTCTGGCGCTGGGGTGTTCGGGGACGAGCGGGCCGGTGCGCGTCGTGCCGGCCGGCTACGACAAGTTCGCCGGCAAGGTCAGGACGATCGCCGTCTGCGCCTTCGAGAACGCGACAAGCGAGAACAAGACGTCCGCCGTGGAAGCGGCGAACGCCTTCGTGAACCCCGTCATCGACAAGTTCCCGGAGGCCGGCGGAGTCTTGAGAGAATACACCGCGGACATCCTGTCTGGGAAGGACTTCGGCCGGACGACGGAGCTGCTGGACCGGGCCGACGGCGACATCAGCACGCCGCACATGTTCACCTCGGGCAAGGGCGACGCGCCGGCGGAGACGCCGTTCCAGGCCGCCGGCTGCGATGCCGTCGTGGGGGCAAAGGCCGCGAAAGAGGACGTGCTGAAGGCCGCATCGGCCTCCGATGCGCTGCTCGGCGGCAGGGTAGAGTCGATCGTCGTGCATTTCTCGCCCGGTACCGGCGAAGGGTCGGGCCCCGTCGCGACGAGCTACAGCACGGGCACCATCAGGTGCCGCGTCGCATTCGCGCTCTACGACGGCAAGACCGGGGCCGCCCTCATGGAGCGGACCGTCTCGCTGAGCACGCTCTTCAGCCACGGTTCGTTCCGCGAACCCATGGACAAGATCTACTACGCCCAGGCTTGCGTGCACAAGACGCTCTACAACGCGGCCTGGCAGTTCCTTTCCGACCTGATCCCGCACTACCAACACCTTTCCGAGACCGGCGAGAGCACGGCGAGCGGCGAGCCGGTCAGGTTTGTTGACACACAGGACTAGGAGCAACCATGAGCGACCTGAAAAAGTCCATCGATAAGGCTGTGGCATCGATCCGCAAGCGGGTCAAGGACAAGCCGAGGTTTGCGATAATCATCGGCACCGGCCTGGGCGGTCTTGCCGCCGCCATTGACGATAGAAGATCGATCCCGTACACGAGCATTCCAGGTTTCGTGTCGTCGACGGTCTCTTCGCACAAGGGTCAGCTCACCTTCGGGCGCATCGGAGACGCGCGTATCGTCGCGATGGAAGGGCGTTTCCACTGCTACGAGGGGTACACGCCCGCCCAGGTCACGTTCCCGGTCCGGGTGATGCGCGCGTTGGGCGCGGAGTTCCTGCTCATCTCGAACGTGACCGGAGGGATGAACCCGCGGTACAAGCCGGGCGACCTTGTTCTGATCGACGACCACATCAACCTGCAGGGGGTGAACCCGCTGGCGGGTCCGAACGACGAGACCCTCGGCCAGCGCTTTCCGGACATGTCGGAACCCTACGACCGCGAGCTGCTGGGCATGGCGGAACGGGTTGCGATGCGGATGAGCATCAAGGTTCAACGCGGCGTGTACGTCGGCGTGCTCGGCCCCAACCTGGAAACTCGCGCCGAGTACAGGTTCCTTCGCGGGATCGGCGCCGACGTCGTGGGCATGTCCACCGTGCCTGAGGTCATTGTCGGCGTCCATTGCGGTTTCAAGATCTTCACGGCGTCAGTTGTCACGGACAGTTGTTTACCCGATGCGCTTGCGCCGGCGCGGCTGGAAGACATAATCGCGGTGGCGACGCGGGCCGAAAAACCGCTGACCGCGCTCTTCAACGCGCTTGTTCGCGAGATTGACACCAAATGCAAGTAGCGCAACTGGCGCAGCCTGGCCGGAAGACGTCCGCAGCGAAAATCCGTGCGGTATCCCGCGCCTGGTCGACGCTCGGACGGGATCTGGATGTCGTTCGACAGACGATCGGACGCGAGCTTGGACTGACCGGCGGGTTGGGACAGTGGGCGGTCGGGTCCGCCCCGCGATTGACCGGCATCCGGCAGGCCCTGAGGTCGCGGCATATCGTCCGGTACGCGATCCATGGTGCAGGCAAGCTGGTCAGGCCCGCGCTTCTTATATTGAGCGCGCGGGCGTGCGGGTCGGTCGGCGTGCAGCACTTTCGATTCGCGGCCGCCGTCGAGCTGGTGCACGGCGCGTCACTTGCCCATGACGACGTCCTTGACCAGGCCGTGGAGCGCCGCCATCGCGCGACGCTCAACGCCCGGTGGGGCAACGAGCTTGCGATACTCTCGGGCGACATGCTGTTCGCGAACGCGTTCCGTCTCGCGGCGGGCAGCCCTTGCGGCGAGGCCGCGCGGATTCTCGCGAGGGCGAGCTGCCTTACGTGTCTCGGCGAGACGGAACAGACATTCTGCGAAAAGGGCCGCCCGCTCACGGAGGAGCGCTACCTCGCGATCGCGGAGATGAAGACGGGGTCCGTTTTCTCCGCGGCCTGCGAACTGGGTGCGCTTCTGTCGCTGGTCGACGCGTCTTCGCGGACGGGTCGAGGAAGCCGGCCCGACCGCGTTTCGGCGGGGATGGAACGAGTGACGAGGACATTCGCGGAGTTCGGGCGCAATTTCGGCATTGCGTATCAGCTCGCAGACGATATCGTCGACCTGGTCGGCAGCGAACGCGAGGCCGGCAAGACGCTGCGGCGTGACCTGGCCTGCGGGAAGATGACCCTGCCGCTCATCCGGCTGCTCGGCGCGACGCGCGACGCGAGGCGCCGCCGGAGTCTGGAACGGGCCATGAAGGACTGCCGTTCCGCCGCGGCCTGCCGAAAGATCGCGCGCGCCGCGCGTGAGAGCGGCATCGTGCGCGACACCGCGACGACCGTGCGCGAATACGTCGATCGAGCCAAGCGTTGCCTGGTAGATGTGGAAGAGTCAGTCTGGCAGGACATGCTCCGCGCGGCCGTCGACAGCATACTGGAGGTCGAAAAAGGACTTTGAGCAAGAACATCGCACTCAATGACGCCAAACCCGGAATGAAGGTCT
The DNA here is from genome assembly GCA_031082105.1 of Planctomycetota bacterium. GTDB lineage: Bacteria > Planctomycetota > MHYJ01 > JACQXL01 > JAVHLO01 > JAVHLO01. The sequence goes on along the minus strand of JAVHLO010000158.1, from coordinate 4,782 downwards.
CGAAGCCGGTCATGGACCTCGCCGGCAATCTGCTCCTCAAGGAAGGCACGGAATTGACCGACGCGTGGATTGAGAGGCTCAAAGCCAGGCGTGTGTCAAACGTCACGGTCGAAGACTCCGGCGGGCCGATGAGCGAGGAAGAAAGACAGCGCCTGCGCGCGGAGATGGAAAAGGCCATCGCGCACATGTTCGAGCGAGTCCGCGAACATTCCGTGATGAAGAGCATCGAGGAATGCGCGAAGACGTTCCTGCTGGGAAAACTATAGCGGGCGGCGCGGGACCGTCGGCCTGCCGCAACCCGGTTGAGCTGGTCAGTTCGATTGTTGTGTCGTCCGGATATGGTACTTCCAACCCAAGACAGACTGAAGCGCGTTGTTGACAAGATCATGGGGCTGCCGACGCTGCCCACGATCCTCCAGAACATCAACAAGCTGATGATGAATCCCAAGACCTCCGCGAAGGAGGTCGCGCAGCTCGTCTCGAACGACCCGGCCATCACGGCGAAGATACTGCGCGTCGTGAATTCGTCGTTTTACGGGTTCCCGAACCGGATCAACACCGTAACGCACGCGATAGTCATCCTCGGGTTCAACACGATCAAGAGCATCGTGCTGAGCACGTCGATCTTCGACGTGTTCAAGAAGAGCCCGACCGCCACCCTTTTCGACAGGGAGGCGTTCTGGCGGCACTCCATCGCGTGCGGCGCGGCCGCGAAAGTACTGGCGAAGCGCGCGGGCTTCACCGTGCTCGAGGAGTTCTTCATCGCCGGACTGCTCCACGACGTCGGCAAAATCGTCATCGACCAGCATGTCCACGAGGACTTCGTGAAGATCATGGAGACGTGCATGTCCAAGTCCCTGCTCATGATCGAAGCCGAACAAGAAGTGCTCGGAACCACGCACGCCGAGGTCGGAAGCTGGCTATGCCAGAAGTGGAACCTCGCGAAGGGGCTTGTGGAGTGTCTGGGTTGTCATCACAATCCGCCGCTCGCCTCCGACAGCCCCAAGCACGTCGCCATCATACACATCGCCGATATCCTGGTCCGCGCCTTGCAGCTCGGGTCGGGGGGCGATAGGAGAATCCCCCAGGTCAGCGACCACGCGTGGAACCTCATCGATATCCAGGCCGGCGACATGCCGCGGCTGATGGCCGAAGTGGCCGAGGAAACGGAACGGGCGCTCATTTTCATGGACTTCGCCAAGTAATGCCTGACGAAAAACCGGACATCGAACGGGAATTGAAGTTCTTCCAGGAGACGACGGACGGCCTGCGCAAGTCCCTCGACGAACTGCTCGCGTTGAAAGAGCACACCGCGCAGATGCTGACCGCCCCGACGGAAGAGGACGCCGTCGCCGTGCTCTTCAAGGCGGCCAGGTTGATACTCGGCGACCTGCCCATGGTCTTCCTCGGTCACAAGGAAGAGTCCGACGAGTTCGTGCCGGTCGGTTCCCATCCTCCGGAGTCCAAGATCGCCGAGACCGTCTTGAAGTCGCTCGATCAGAACCTGATCCGCTGGGTGATGAGCGAGGACAAGCCCACCGCCGTCCCGCTGGGCGAAGAGGGGATGTTGACGGTGATCCCCATCAGCGTGCGCAAGATGCCCGTCGGGATACTCTGCGCCGATACTTCCACGACCACCGACGCCATGAGCCAGCACGTCTTCGAAGCGCTCGCCACCGTTGCCGCCAGCGCGGCCGCCGCAATACTCAATATCAAGATGGTCTCGAGACTGAACGATCAGTACGCCGTCCTCTCCAGCACGAAAACCTATCTCGCCAACGTGCTCGACAGCATCAACAACGGCATCATCGCCATGGATATGGAGAGACGGGTGTCTCAGATAAACCGCAACGCGGCCACCATGCTCGACATCAACCCGCCTGAGAGAAATGACATCAGAATGGAGGCACTGCTCCCTCCGAAGTTCGTGGACGTCGCCCGCGAGATGTTGGATGAGACCTTCCGCGACGGGTTCACGATGGAGCGGATGTTCTCGCACATCACTTCGCTTGGGCTTGAACTGCCGATGGCGGTCAGCACCTCGATGCTGAGAGACGAGACGGGAGAGTCCAAGGGGATCATCATCATTCTCCGCGACATGACGGCGAGCAAGGAGCTGGAAAGGCTGCGCAGGATCGACCAGATGAAATCCGAGTTCGTCTCGAACGTGTCGCACGAGCTGC
>JAVHLO010000158.1:0-2589 GCA_031082105.1 Planctomycetota bacterium | reverse complement strand
CACCCCGCTCACCTCAATCAAGGCCTATACTGAAGCCTTGATGGACATGGCGCAGGACGACACGCAAAAGGAGTTTCTCGGCGTCGTGGACAGCGAGTCCGACCGGCTCCTTTCGCTCATCGAAGACCTCCTGAACGTCGCGCGCATAGAATCCGGGCGCATCGTGCTCAAGCCGACCACCTTCCACCCGAAACTGCTTGTGGACGAAATACTCAGCATATCGAAGGTCCAGTCCAAGAAGCACACGATCGAAAAGGATGTCCCGGAGGGGCTGCAGCAGATCTACGCCGACAAGGACAAGCTGAAAGAGGTGATGATAAACCTCGTGAGCAACGCCATCAAGTACTCGCCTGACGGCGGCCTCGTGAAGATGACGTTGTCCGAGGAAGAGGGAAACCTCCGCATCGACGTGAGCGACCAGGGCATGGGGATCGCCGCGGAACACCTTACCCACATCTTCGAGCAATTCTATCGCGTGGATTCGTCGTTGACCTACAAGGTCAGCGGAACGGGGCTCGGATTGGCGATTGTGAAGAGCATCGTCGAGACGCACGGCGGTGTGATCCGCGTGGTGAGCGAGGTTGGGAAAGGCTCCACCTTCACCGTTCTCCTGCCCATCAGGAAAGAGCCCGTCAAGACGAGCACCTAGCCCGGCTTCTGCGGCGCCAGCGCCGGTGGGGTCGAGGCCGAACCGGGCAGCAATTTTTCGATGGTGTCAAGCACGTCTTTCGCCTTGAACGGCTTCGAGAGAAAACCGTCCGCGCCGCATTTGTTCTTCCAGTACGCGTCGTCCTTGCCCAAGTCCTTCGCTATCGCGGTCAGCATCACGATCTTGATCTTCGCATACCGCGGGTCCGCCTTCAGCTCGGCGCATATCTCGAAACCGGCCTTGTCCGGAAGCATCACGTCGAGCAGCATCAGGTCGGGCATCTGCGCCTGCGCCATCTTGAACGCTTCGAGCCCGTTCCCGCTCTCCAGCACTTCGTAGCCGCGTTGCGCGAGCGTGAACTTGATGATCTTCCGAATGTTCTCTGTGTCCTCAACGACAAGAATGCGCTTTCCAGGCATTGTTTCCCCCTGAGAAGGCTCCTTCGGATCAAACGCGGCATCCACCGAACCGCCCCGTCTTGCAGGCCCCATTATACCAGCATTCAAGACACTTTCAAGAGATTCAGGCATGATCGAGGTGACCGCGTGCCTGGTTCTCAAGAGGCATGTGCACGGGCGCGCTTTGGTCTGACGTAAAATCATCTGGAAAATGCCGTTTTTTTCTTGACAATAGTATTTTTTATGTTTACGATTCTAGCCGTATGCCGGTTATTCTTGTGTAGGGGAGTCCCAGTATGCGACCGAAAGACCTCAAATACACCGAAACACACGAATGGGTGCGTATCGAAGGCGACACTGCCACGATCGGAATCACCGACTACGCCATCAGCCAACTGAGCGACCTCGTGCACATCGAGTTGCCCGAAGCCGGCGAACACGTGGAACAGGATGCGCCGTTCGGCGAGATCGAATCGGTCAAGACCGTGTCCGATCTGGTTGCGCCGCTCACCGGTGAGATCGTCGGAGTGAACGAGGAGTTGCTCACCGACGTCTCGGTACTGGCCAAGGACCCCTACGAGGAAGGGTGGCTCGTGAAGCTGAAAATCGAGGATCCTTCCGAAGTACCGGCCTTGCTCTCCTTTACTGACTACGAGGAGTTCGTGGAGAGCGAGAAAGAAGGAGAAGAGGAAGAGGAGGAATAGTAGCAACCGGAACTTGGCGCGTTGCAGCGCAACGCTGAACGGCTTCTCCCGGTCTTCTGGTGTCCTGATTCCCTGATCCCCCGATCCCCTGATGTCCTGCTCCCTCTACTTTCTCCACGCGCTTGCGGAGAAGAGCACGAGCACGCCGAAAACTTCCAGCCGGCCCATGAGCATGCAGACGATGAGAATGCCCTTTCCCACGATCGGGACCTGCGAGTAGGTGGTCATGGGTCCGGTCAGGCCGAACCCGGGGCCAACGCCGCCCATGTTGGAGGCGACCGATCCGGCTGCGGTCACGATATCGAGCCCCTGGGCGATAAGGCACACGGAGGCCACCATGAAGGTGAAGAGGTAGACACATATGAATATTGCCACGCCGGAAACCGCGCTTTCATCCAGCGGAGTTTCTCCGAGCTTGACGACCATGACTGCGCGCGGGTTGATAAGCTGCTTGATTGCGCGACCGATCGACTTGAGCATTATCAGCAGTCGCACGGATTTCAGGGCGCCCGTGGTGGAGCCGGAGCAGGCCCCGATGAACATGAGTACCATGAGCACCAGCCGGCAGATGTGCGGCCATTGTTCGTAGTCGACCGTGCAGAAACCGGTGCAGGTCCCTATCGACACGGTGTAGAACAGGCCGCTCCGCACGGTCTCCTCGACCGGCGCATCGGGTTTCGCCGCCAGGAGCATCGCCACTATGATGCCGGCGGCGACAAGCTGTATACAGAGAAAGAAACGCAACTCGGGGTTCTTCAGGAACTCCCTGAACTTCCCGCGGATCAGGCCGAAATGGAGCGAGAAATTGATGCCCGCCAGGAGCATGAAGAACATGACG
>JAVHLO010000157.1 GCA_031082105.1 Planctomycetota bacterium | reverse complement strand
CCCTCTCCCAGTGGGAGAGGGGACCCTTTCTCCCTCTCCCTTTGGGAGAGGGCGGGGGTGAGGGTATTACGGGCGCCCCGGGGCTGGAACTCGCCCGCGAACACCCGTTCCGCGGGGCCGGTCATCATGAGCCGGCCGGAGTCCGCCAGCGATATGCGCAGCGCCCCGCCGCGCAGGTGTACGGCAACGTTGCGGCCGGTCCTGCGCGTGATGAACGCGGCATAGGCCGCCGCGCACGCGCCGGTCCCGCACGCGTCCGTCTCGCCGACGCCGCGCTCCCATGTGCGTTGCGCAATCGCGCCCCTGCTGAGCACCTCGACGAACTCGACGTTCGTCCGCCTCGGGAAGATCCGGTGGCGTTCGAGGAACGGGCCGACCGTCCCGACCGGGAAAGCGCGGACGTCCCGGACGAAGACGACGCAGTGCGGGTTGCCCATCGAGACGCAGGTGATCCTGAGCGCGGCCTGTCTCGAGGAGCGGCCGCCGTCGGCGCGCGCGAGTAGGGCGCGGGGCACGGCCAGCGGCTCTTCCACGACGCGGTCCTTCGGCCATCTCACGGGGATGGCCGCGGCCTCGACCACCGGCGCGCCCATGTCGACCGTGACGAGCCGGCCGGCAATCGAGACGCGTTTGATGCCGGCCAGAGTTTCTATGGAGATGCTTTGTTTTGCGGTGAGCCTCTCGTCGCGCGCGAAGCGGGCGATGCAGCGGATCCCGTTGCCGCACATCTCCGGTTCGCTGCCGTCGGCGTTGAAGATCCGCATGCGGAAGTCCGCGCGCGCGGAGGGGAGGACAAAGATCAATCCGTCGGCCCCGATCCCGCGCCGCCGGTCGCAGAGCCGGACCGCGAGCCGCGAGGCCGCCTGCGTGTCCAGCCGCCCTTTGCGGCGAACGAGGACGAAATCGTTGCCGAGCCCGTGCATCTTGACGAAGTGCATGGCTGTTCCGAGATGGGTGAACTGTGGAAATAGAGCTGCGGGCAGCGGGCCCGCGACGCCTTCTCGGGACTCTCCGCGGACTTCCGAGAGGTTGTGGCGAGGGATCTCGCTCGCTCCTGCGCTACTTCTCTTCTGGCTCCTCTTCCATCGCCTGGTGGGTGACGTCGAGATCGTCGAGCATGGTCTCGCCCGCGCGCCAATCGAACTGGATATCGACTTCCGTTTCCTTTCCTTCAAGGATGCCGGACATGCAGAATTCGAACTTGGCAATCGGCGCCGGGACGGGACCGATATCGGGGAGCTGGGCGGCCAGCTCGAAGAACTTGCCCCCGGCCCGCTCCTGAGCCTTCTGCAGATCCTGCTCCAGTTCGTTGTCCGAGGAATTGCGCGCGTCGCGGAAAAGCTTGCGCACGGTGTTCCAGTCCTTGGACTTCATGGCGGCCAGCGTGTTCTTGAACAGCTCGGGCATGCCCGCGTCGATGGTCTTCTGTCCTTCCGCCGGGGCCTTCGATATCGCCGGGGTACACTCGTCGAGCTCTTCGGGGGACATTTCCTTCCCGGTATCCGCGTCGAAATCGCGGACGATCCAGATGTTGTTCTTCAGCTCGAATTTGATCTGGATTTCCCCTTCCCTGTTTCCGTCAAGATAGTCGATTTCCACATCGACCCTGTCCGCCCAGGCGGGGATCGTGCCCACCTTCGGGAAGAGCCGCAGTCTGCCGGTTATGTCCGCCAGCCTTCCGGATTTTTCGAATTCGTCGAGGTCCTTCTTCATCTGGGCGGCTTCGTCCTCGTCGAATTCCTCGCCGGAAAGGCGGCTGATTGCCTCGAAGTCCTTCGTCTCGAGCGCGGTGGCAACGTCCAGGACGAGTTTCCTGCAATCGAGTATCGGCTTGTCATTGGTCGGCTCCTGGCCGTTCAGCACGGCGGCCGTGGACAGGAGGCACAGCACACAGACAACCATCTTGCAGCGCATGGCGTTTCTCCTCTCTGACAGAAAAAGATGCCAACCGCGAAGGACTAGCGACGCCGATCCGGTTTCATCTCGGTCTACTTGTTTGCAGGGGGTTCTTTCGGCGCCCTCTGTTTGGCATCGATATCCGTGAGCACCGTCTCGCCGGCGCGCCACTGGAACTGCACTTCGAGCTTCGTCTCTTTCCCGTCAACGATGCCCGACATCTGGAATTCGAACTCGATGATCGGGGCAGGCACGAGGCCAATGCCTGGAAACTGCGCGGCCAGCTCGAAGTACTTGCCGCCGGCCCGCTCCTGCACCTTCTGCAGTTGCTGTTCCAGCTCGGCGTCCGTAGACTTGCCTGCACCAAGAAACAGCTTGCGCAACGTGGTCCAGTCCTTGGCCTTCATGGCGTCAAGCGTGGCCGTGAATGCCTTGGTCAGGCCTGCATCGATCGTCTTTTGTCCTTCCGCCGGCGCCTGCGACATCTCCGTCTTGCACTTGTCGAGTTCCTCGCGAGGCACTTCCTTTCCCGGCTCGACATCGAAGTCGCCCACACACCAGACATTGTCCTTCAGCCGGAACTCCATGCCGAGCTCCGCGAACCTGTTGTTGTCAAGATAGCGCATCCCGATCTCAATGCTGTTCACCCAGGCAGGCGGCTCGCCCACCTGCGGGAAGAGCCGCAGCGCGTTGATTATGCCCGTCAGCTTTCCGGCCTTTTCGTATTCGTCAATGTCCTTCTGCAGCTTGGGAACGTCTTCCTTGTCGAGTTTCTGACCCATGATGCGGGCGATCGATTCGTAGTCCCTGGTTTCCATTGCCGTGGCCAAATCCAACGTGAGCTTCTGGCAATCCAGCTTCGGTCTTTCCACGGGCGGCTGCTGGCCGACAAGTGCGGCGGCGGCAGACAGAAGGCACAACACACAGATCATCGTCCTGCAACGCATAGCGCGTCTCCTCTCTGAAAAAAGCGACAAACTACGCCGAAAATCTTCCAATGCTCACTCAACGGTCGAGGAATTGCCTCTGAACCCGGCGGATCCGCTGTGGGTGGACGTCGCGCCCGGAATGACGTTCTCTTTGTCAGACAATCCTAGTGCCCGCTCAACGAGAACGAGACGCGGGTCTCGTAGACGACGTTGCCACCGGTGATCTTCATGATGACCGCGCTCTTGAGCGGGTTGCGGTTTTCGTCGAGCGTGATGAGTCCCGTGACGCCGACGAACTCGCGGGTCGTGTTGATTGCATCTTTCAGCCGTCTCGGGTCGGTCCCGCCTGCGCGGCCGACCGCGTTCAACAGCATCATGGCCGCATCAAAGCCCAGCGCGGCCCAGGTCGAGGGCGTCTCGCCCCGGTACTTCTTCTGGTAGGCCTTGACGAAGTCCGCCACCCAGGCGTCCTTCTCGTATGGCGAGAAGTGGGTGCAGAAGAAGGATTCGTTCAGCGCGGACCCGGCGAGCGAGACGAGTTCGGGCGCGTCCCAACCGTCGCCGCCGATGAGGGTGAGCAGCCGCTCGTGCGTCCCGGCCGCCCGGAGCGCCTTTGCGAACTCCGCGACGTCCTTGTAGAGCCCGGGCACGAAGACCACGTCGGGCGCGAGCGCCTTCAGATCCGCGACGGTTTTCTTGAACTCCTTCTCGCCCGCAGCGTACGAGGACTTGTGCAGGATCTCGCCGCCGAGCGCCTTGTAGGCCTGTTCGAAGGCCTTGGCAAGCCCCGTACTGTACGTGGAGTCCTCTTCGAAGACGATCGCGCCGCGCTTCTTGCCCAGGTTGTTCACGGCGAACGCCGCCATCACATAACCCTGCATCGGGTCGATGTAGCAGACCCGCGATATGCTGTCACCGGCCTGGGTGATGTCGTAGTTCGTGGCCGACGGCGTGATGAGCGGGATGCTCAGCTTCTGAGCGAGCATTGCGGCGCTCGCAACGCAGTTGCTCGTCGCGGGGCCGAGTATGGCAACCGCCCCCTCGTTCTTGACGAGGTGGTTGAGATGGTCGTGGGCCAGTTTCGGGTTGCCGCAGTCATCCTCGATCGAGAGCTTCAGTCCGAGCGCGGGTCCGCCCTTTACGGTGTTCTCATCCATGGCGAGCGCGATCCCCTGCATGCAGTCGCGGCCGTATCGCGCCGCCTCGCCGGTGAGCGGGAGGATCACGCCGATCGTGGTCTTTCCGCTTCCGATATTCTTCGGAGGCGCGTTCGGATCGGGCGCGCCGTCCTCGCCGATGACATGTGTGCGGCAGCCGGTTGACGGCAGCGCCAGACAGGCCGTCGCGCAGAAGATGAGAAGCCCCAGGCAAAGCCGCCGCGTCTGCAGAAACATGAAGACCCTCCTTGTGGAAACGGAAAAAGACGCCGCCCGCGTCTACAGTTTCTCGATCTCTTTGAGATAGACCTTCGTGCTCATGTCCACCTTCTCGAGGAGCGCGCCGTCGAGGACGTGGCGAAGCAGCGAGGTGTTCTTGTCCGACATCTTCGTGAACTCCACGCCGATGTGGTACGCCTCGACGTCCTGCGATTTTCTGACCCAGATCACCCGGCCCTGCGCGTTGATCTGCCCGTCGGTGTCGGGCGCGCAGATGTCGAGCGAAAGCACCTGTCCCGGCATGAGCGGTTCGCGTGTCACAAAGTGCAGCCCACCGTCGCTCATGTTGAGGACGAGAAAGCGCGCGGAGGGCGCGCGGAGCATCGAGAAGACGGATTTCCTCTTGTACTTGACGGTGCTTCCGCGCACGCCAAACCGCTTCTTCTTCCGGCTTTCCTGTCCGTTCCAGTCCATTGATCGTCCTCTAGTGTGTCTTGTCGAGCAGCATGCCGAAGGCCACGCCGATGGCCGCGCCCTGGCCGGCCTTGTTCTTCCGGTCGCCGATCAGCGCGCCCACCCCGCCCCAGAGTATCGTGTTCGGCGTCAGCAGGCCGTCGATGAGACCCGTCCCACACGAATGCTGACGGTGACGGTCGTGATCGTCATGACGATAGTAAGAAGGGTACGTGCTGTGCGACCGATGGGATGGCCTGTGGTGATGGCGGTCCTGGATATACACTCGTCTCGGGCTGTAGTACACCGGCACGGGGACGACCTGCGGCTGCACATAGTGCCATTGCTGTTGCGGGGGTGCCGGCTGGTACGTGTAGCCGCAGCCGGACACGTTCCATCCGGTCGGGCCGACGGTCGAGTACGAGACCGTACTCGAGGTCGGGCTCGGCTCCGTGTAGTATGTATTGTAGTTATTGACGATCTGCGGCGGCGAACAGAGCGGGCAGCAGGTCGACAGTTCCGCCCCATGCGGGCACAGCGCGACGGGAGCGACCGCGCTGGCGGTTGAGCAGGCCATCGATTCCTCCGAACCGGCCCCTGCAACGGTATCGCCCAGGGACCCGCTGGCCACCGCCACGTCGCCCTCGAAGATGGTGATGTGCGGCGGCGAGTTCAGCCCTTCTCCACCGGGCGCTGCGACGAACTTTATGAGCCTCTGCGCGGGCAGCGCGACCTTGAACCGCACCGGTTTGCCGGTCCATCTCACGGTGTACTCGCCCGCGGGCAGGCTTGTCGATTTGATATCGCCCTGCGCGAGCGTGAGCATCTGCGGCATCGTGCCCGAGAAATACGTGATCCTGCGGTTGACCTGGTCGACCAGCACCGAGAGCTTCCGTCCCGCCTGGTTCGTGAACATGACCGTCGCCTCCGCGCCTCCAAGCCCGATCCCGACCGGGTCGTTCGCCAGCCCGTATTCCACCGGCGAACCGGCAGACACACTCGGCTGCGACGCGGGCCCCGGCCCGGTGGAGACCACGACCTCGACCTTCGCCGGCTCGGTCACTGCGGCTGCCGCGCTGGGGACGGCGGGAGGGACGGCGAGAGGGACGGCTGCCGGTCCCACGCTGGTCATCAGCATTGCGGCGATGACCTCGTCGCTCACCTTGGCGGATTTCAAGTAGAGTATGTCGTCGGTCGAAAGATCGAAGACCGCCCCGTCCGCCTTGATCTTCAGAACGATAACGTCGTCGCCCACGCCGGCCGCGGCCAGGCGGGCGACGTCCTCCTTGGTCAGCCTCTCCGCCGCCGGCAGCGGCGTCGCGGCTGCAAGTGCGATGCCCAATATCAAGAGCATCGCGCCAACAAACACATGTCTTTTCACGACCCAGGCCCTCCAAAAGGGGTCACAAATGCCCCCTTTTGTGCGGGAGACGAGTCTCCCACAAGTATTATACGCATGCGGGAAGCGCAAAGTCAAGAAAAACGCTCAGGCGCCGATTTCGCTTGAAATCGACGGGCTTTGTGATATGATGCTCAGAACTAACCGGGATTGTCCATGAAATTCCATTTGCTGTCATGCCGAACTTGTTTCGGCATCTCCTTGAGCGAAGGGGTGGGCACGTGGCAATGGAGATTCCGAACGAGGTTCGGAATGACAACCCACAAACGAAAATCTTAAATGGGAGAATAGCCGCATGAAGGAAGTGACCGGCAAGCAGCTTCTGAGACTGTTGCCGTCAGTCGACAAGTTCTGCGCCCTTCCACCTTGCGAGGCGCTCATGAACCGGTACGGCCGCGAAACGGTGCTGGCCGCCGTCCGGGAGGTGACCGAGAAGCTGCGCGAAGAGATCCACGGCCTGAAGCGCCCGCTCGACGCGCTCCAGAATGAGGTTGCAGAGGAGTCGATCCTCAAGGCGGTCGAGCTCCGCGTGAGGGAGTCTCAACAGGCCGAGCTGTGCCGGGTGGTGAACGCGACCGGCATAGTCCTGCACACCGGTCTCGGCCGCGCGCCGCTCCCCGCGGCCGCGCTCGAGGCGATCAACCACGAACTGGGCGGCTACGCGCTCCTTTCCGTCAACCGCGAGGCGGGCAAACGGATAAACCGCGAGCGCGCGGTCGCGCGGCTCGTCTGCAAGATCACCGGCGCGGAACACGCCACGGTCGTCAATAACAACGCCGCCGCCGTGCTCCTCGCCACGGCCGCGCTCGCGCACGGCCAGGAGGTCATCGTCTCGCGCGGGGAGCTGGTCGAGATCGGCGGCTCATTCAGGATGCCCGAAATAATGGCCCAGAGCGGTGTCAAGCTCGTCGAGGTCGGGACGACCAACAGGACCTACGTCGCCGATTTCGAGCGCGCGATAACGTCCTGCACCGGCCTCCTCACGAGCATACACACGTCGAACTTCAAGATGGTCGGCTTCACACAGAACGTCGCCATCGAGGACCTCGTCGGCCTCGGCAAACGGACCAACATCCCCGTCCTGCACGATATCGGTTCGGGCCTGCTGGTCGACCTCGCCGCGCGCGGGCTCGGTGACGAACCGCTCGTCCAGCGCAGCATCGCGGCCGGCGCGGACGTTGTCTGCTTCAGCAGCGACAAGATGCTCGGCGGGCCACAGGCGGGGATCATCGCGGGGAAGCGGCATCTCGTCGCGCAGATACGTAGGCATCCGCTCTTCCGCACGTACCGGCTCGATAAGCTCAGGCTGACCGCGCTCGAGGCCACGCTGAAACTCTACCTCGACCCCGGCACGGTGACGGAGAAGAACCCGACGCTGCGCATGGTGACGATCGGTCTCGACGCGCTCAAGCGTCAGGCCGGGCAACTCGCGCGGCGCATCCGAAAATCGCTGCCCGCGCTCGAAGTGACGGTCGAAGAGGAAGTCTCGCACCTCGGCGGCGGCGCGATGCCGGGCTATGACCTCCCGACCCGTGTCGTCGCGGTCAGGTCGACGAAGGTCTCCGCCCAGGCCATGCTCGACGGGCTCCGGATGGGGGCGGACGACTTCCCGCCGATCTTCGCGCGCGTCAAGAAGGACTGGACACTCTTCGACCCGCGGACGCTCATACCCGAGGATACCGTGTGTATCATCGACGGGCTGAGGCGGGTATGCGAAGCTGGCGGATAGGTTTTTTGATCACCACGGAGACACGGAGGGCACAGAGGAACGGAAGGACGGGGGAACCGATGGACGGAAGAACGCAAGAACCGGTTTTTTTGAGA
>JAVHLO010000156.1 GCA_031082105.1 Planctomycetota bacterium | reverse complement strand
GCACGAACAGCAGCACCGCAAGCGCCATAAGAGACCGTTCTGCTTTTGCGTGAGTCTCAAACATGGCCTTTGCGCCCTGATACAGAGACTCTCGAGTTCGACCCTTTCAGGGTCGGCACGCTGCGCTCCATTTCCTCCGACCGTAGGTTGAAACCTACGGCTATTCACATTTGTCCCCATTGGGGACACTAGCAATACGTCAGCATGTCCGAGTATTGGGCGTACCGCCGGCTGTGTCGCAAGCATCCTGCCTGCGGTCGTGAGAGCGGGATGTCCGCGACACGGTCCAACCGACGCCGGCGGCACATCTGTTCATGCACGCACACACGCACACTCGTACGCATGCACGCACTCAATCACGTGCGCGCGGCCGCCTGCCGGTCGGCAGCTGGAGCTGCCTCCTACAGCGCTCGCACGTACGCCTTCACGCATGCACGCACTCACGCAACCACGCCCCGACCGCCCTACTCCTTCTTGTCCTCGATATTCAGCCTTATCTCGTCGCTTATGCACCTCAGTTCCGGCGCGTACATCGCCCAGCCCTTCGTGGGCAGGACATGGAACTTGCCGGGGATCTCAGCGCGCAGCCGGTACGACACCAGGTGCTCGCCCTGCGAGAGCCAGCCGATGAAGAAGACGACCATCTCGTCGCGCAGCTCCATGTTGCTGCACAGCTCGCCGTAGCGGCCGCCGCTACGAAGCGCAACCGGTTCGCAGCCGGCCGGCTTCATGTCTTCGAACACGAGATAGTCGTAGTCGTTCTTGCTGATCAGCCTCAGTTCGACCTCGAGCAGGTCGCCGCTGATGAGCGTGTCGCCCGATTTCAACGGGATGCGCTTGTAGCGCACGCGCTCTTCCGTGACCTTCTGGCCGCGGCTGCCTTCGACCTCTTCCTCGTGCGCAACGCGTTCGAGCTTGTAGTACGTGCGCACGGACTTGATCTCCAGGCCGGAGCCCTTGATGTCCTCCTCCTTCGTGAAGTAGTTGAGGTAACACGAGTAGTAGACCGCGCCCTTCCCCTGCCGCGTCACCGCGAGCGTATGGTCGCCCGAGGTCAACGCGTCGCCGGACATCGAGAACGTGTTGTCGAAGGTGAACATGTTGTCCGCGCTCACCTTCGTTTCCTTCTTGATCGCCCCGTCGTCGTACGAAAGGACGAGGTTATAGTCCGGCACGCTCTCGCCGGAGGCGCGCATGTATTCGCACATCGCCTGGACGCAGATGGCCGTGTCGCGCGTGCTGCGCCAGTACCAGCCGTTCCGGCGGTTGTTGAGGAGCCACTTCACGAGCTTCGGCAGTACCTCGCTCTTCGGTTCGAGCGCAACGAGCATCTTCATGACGTACGCGTTCGTCTCGATGTCGTTGTTCCACCAGTACCACCAATCGTCCTCGGGCGTCTTGAACCACGCGGTCTGGTTCTCGTCGTCCTTTTCGTAGTACTGCATGATGTTCTGCTTGAGCAGGTTCGCCTTTTCGGCATCGCCCAGCTTGTGGAACGTGAGGGCCAGCATTGCCTTGCCGTAGAGGTTCAGGTGCGCGCGCCGCTCGTAGAGCAGGTTGAGCTGCTCGTCGTTTTTCTTCTTCTGGAGCGACAGCACGAACGCCAGGTACGCCTGGTTGCACCATGCGCCCTTGTGCTTCTTCATCTCCTCCACATCGGCCCGCACCTCGGCCTCGAGGAAGTTGTAGCCGCGCGCGATGACGTCCTGCCTGACCTTCACATCGCACTCCAGCGCGGTCATGAGCCCGTAGAGCGCGTAAGCGGTCATGTACATCGACGACTCGTCCGCGGCCCACCAGCCCCAGCCGCCGTCGGACTTCTGGAAGCTGTAGAGCCGGTCGAGCCCGGCGTCGATCATGCGCTGGACCTCGCGCGAGTCGAAGACCGGCGAATCGGCGTAGATCTTCCACTGCTGGTTCTTGCGTGCGCGCGGATCGCCGAGCTGTTGCGCGTTGAGGTTCGTGCGATGGCTGGCGATATCCTCGAGTTTGATGCCCGCGTCGGAGAGCGTCTTTCTCACGATGACGGTCGGCAGGAACCTGCTGAGCGTCTGCTCGGTGCACCCGTAGGGGTAGCTAATGAGGTAAGGCATTGCGTCGATCACTGCGCCGGCGAGGCTCGGGCTGAACCGGACCTCGAGCCAGCTTGCGGACGGCTTTCGTTCGGCCGGGACGGAGAGCGGTATCTTGATCGTGTCCGCGCCGTCCGTACGGATGGAGCCGCACAGGGACACGGTCTTGTCGATTCCGTGTACGAGCACCGGGAACTTCATGCCCATCGCGTCCGATTCCTCGTCGGTCAGCGCCTTCATGGTGATCTCGGCGACGCCTTCCTCCTTGACCTTCACGACCCAATCGACGCGCTTCTCGCCGTTGGCCGGCACGACGACGTCGACGGTCTTTTCGCTGAGCACCTCGATGAGTTTGTCGGTGACTTCGATGCTGCACCGGGCGGTCTTTTCCGCGGCGAGATAGTTGTGGACGTTTGCGGACAGCACGACCTCGTCGCGTTCGACGAAGAACCGCGGCGCCTGGAGTCGGAGGATGAGCTTCTTGGTCGTGACGGACTCGCTCTCTGCGGCTCCGACGCGCGTGGCGGTCGTTATGCCGTAGGCCTTCATCTTCCATGTCGTGAGGTTTTCTGGGAACTTGATCGTGGTCTTGGCGACGCCGTTCTCATCGGTGTTCAGATCGGCGAGCCAGAGCGCGGTGTCGGCGAACTTGGTTCGGACCTCGGCCTGCTTGAACTCCGGGGCGCCGGGGCTGCTCTCTTTGTCCTTGAGTGATTTTTCCTTAGACTCGGCGCGCAGTCCGGACTTGGCTTCCTCCGGCGCGCCCGGCTTGGCGGGGGCGCCGTCCGCCATCTCGCCGCCCTTTCTGCGCGAACCGCCGGTGAAACCCAGTGCATTCCCCTCGAGCTGTTCCTGCAGCACTTCATCTCCCGCTCCACGCCAATCGATCCACATGGCGCCCCACGTGCCGAACCAGCTATCGGGGATCGGGCCGCCGTGGACGTTGTGCTGCGGGCTGTTCCGGTGCCGGTCGCCTGTGAAGGCGAGCTGCAGCGAGGACAGGATCTGCAGGTAGTGGCTCCGCTTCTGGCCCCAGAAGAATGCCCTGATGTCGGGCGTGATCTCGGGCTGGATGTAGAGGACGGACTTGTCGAAGGCGGTCAGCGCGATCTGGGTCTGGACGGGCTTTCCGTCAGGCGTGGTCACCTTGACCTCGATCTCGCCCTCTTCGTTGGGTTTGTACTCGGCCTTGTTCGTGGTGAGGGTGACGTTGATCATCCCTTCCTGCGGCGGCACGCAGAGCTCGCGCACCTGCTGGAGCAGCCGCGCGTTGCGGACCGCGGTGGCCTCGATGAAGAAGTTGGGCACGTGCGATTTCGTGATCGGGATGTCGAGCACCTTCGTCTTGTGCGTAAGCGGGATGAGCGTGTAGGAAAGAAGCGTGCCGTTGTCCACCTGGTCGGAGAAGAGCACCATCGTTCCGGCCTCGGCGGCGTTGAGCATGACGTGGGCCGTCTCGCCGGGCGCGTAGCTGCGCTTGTCGGTGATGAGTTCGAGATCGCTGAAGCGATACAGAGTGCCGTCGAAATCGCCGCCGGCCACCCAGAAGACGATCGCACCGATCACCTTCTCGCCCCACGAGTCCTGCGTCTCGAAGGCGACCTTGAACTGGCCCGACTTGTCTGCGGCAAGAGAGAAGTCGAGCTTGCCGTCGTCGTCGGTCTCGGCGTCCCACGTCTGTATCGGCTCCTCGACGATCTGCGCGTTGTTCTGACCGGTGTATGCGACGCGCGAGACCGTCACTTTCCCCTTGCACTTGATCGGCGCGTTGTCGGGCGTAAGCGCCTTCAGGTTGATGAAGACCTGGTCTTTCGGGTCGTAGAAACCGCGGTCGGTCTGCATGAAGACGTAGAACTGCTGCCGCGTCACCTTGACCGAACCTTCGCCCTCGATGGTCCTGCGGCTTGCATCGCGCACTTCCGCTTTGATGAAATAGATGTGGTCCCTGTCGGGATGGTTCTCCTTCGCGGAGGTCGTGTCGACCGTCACCTTGACGATTCCGTCCTCGCCGATCCTGGCCTCGCCTTCCTTGACGAGCTCCTTTTCCTTCTGCGGCGCGCCTCCCCACCACGGGTACCAGATGACGCACTTGCATGCCCACCTGCCCCACCAGGGGAACCACGGGTAGTCGTACCAGCAGTACCCGTAGCCCGGGCCGTAGAGCCAGTCCCATTCGCCGGGGAAGAAGTAGTTGAAATCGTAGTCCTGCCTGAAGACCTTGTACTTGACCGTTGCGTCGGTCACCGGCGCGCCGAAGAAGTAGCGGGCCTTGATCTCGACTTCGAGTTTTTCGCCCAGCTTGGCCTGGCCCTTGGCGGCCGTGACGGTGACTTCGTATTCGGGTTTTTTGTACTCCTCGACCCTGAACTGACCGCCGCCCTGCTGGACCCAGTTGCCGTTCACTTTTACCTGCATGTGATACATGCCCAGCGCCGCGTTTTCGTCCAGAACGAACGAATCGCAGACCCCGCCGAAGCTGTCGGTTGACAGGTTCTTCTCAAAGACGGTATTGCCCTTCGGGTCGCGGATCTGGATCCAGACTGAAGAAGGCGCCTGCGGGTTCGGCGCAACGTAGTCACCCTGGCCCCGCTCGCGGACCCAGAGTTTCATATTGACTTTGTGGCTGGGTCGATAGACTGGCCGGTCGGTTGCGACGAAGACCCTGCAGCCCGATTCCGACACTGACGGCGAATACTGGCCCCACCACTGGACGCCCGCGAACGCCATGCGTCCTCCATCGGCAACCGCCATGGCGAAGACGGTTGGCTGATGGTCGCGCAGGTTCTTCTTTTCCATTTCCACGATGCCGTTGTCCGCGGTGAGCTTGCGCGTGGAACGCGTGTACCAGTGATAGCGCTGGTGGCTATCCACCCATTTGTGGGTGTATTCGAAGACATCCACGTTCGCATTGGCGACGGGCCAGCCGGTCCGCGCGTCGCACACGTAGAAGAGTCTGTTGTTCTTGAGACTCTTTTCGATCAAGACCAGGTCCTGAACGATCAGAATATTGATGCACGTGTTTGCCTGGGGCGTGGAGGCCTCGATGACATAGGCGCCCCGGGCGGTGAGCGGCGTCTCGATATCGGCCGTGGCGTAGCGGTGCGAGCCGTCGTCCTTCACCGCGCTGTCCCACACTGCGGCGTCCTGTTTGCTGATGTAGTTCTTGTATCCGTATTCATAGATCAAGTAATGCGGCAGATTCTGGAGCTTGCTCTCCCACCAGTCCTTCTTGTCGGCCTCGATTTCCTTCTTGGCATCCGCTATGAAGCGGGCGATGTCCAACTCATGCGCCTTGAACTGGATCTGGTTGGTGTTGCGGTATGTGACGTTGATGTGCGCCTTGTCGCCTGCAAGCTGGACGTTGGTCTGCTCGATGACGATCTCTTTCGCGAGAATAGTGGCGATCTGCGTCTCGGCCGCTCCCTTCCAGCTCGACTTTTCGAAGTCCTTGATGAGTTTCGTGTATTCCGCGATCGCCTCCGTGTACTGTTCGCGCGACTGGTAATAGAGGCCGACGCCGTAGAACGCCTCCGAGGCGGCGGTGCTGAGCGGGTAGTCGCGCGTGACCTGTCTCAGGAGCGCGAGGATGTCTTCGTCCTTGGGCAACTGGATGATGCGCAGGCTGCTGCCGACGAGCGTCAGCGCCTCGTTGTCCTTCAGTTCCCAGAGGTTGAACTTCTTCATCTGGTCCTTGAGCGGGTAGCCGCCCTCGTACCACCAGTTGAGCCAGGTGTTGAGCCGGTCGGGGCCGTAGCGCGCGCGGGCGAGCATGGCGCGCCGGTAGACCGCCCGCGCCCGGTACTCCTGGGTTTCCGTTTCATCCAGCTTCTCGATCTCGTGAAGGAGGCACTTCATCTTCTGTCCGTCGGGCAGTTTTGCGGAGTACTGTTCCGGAACGGGATCGAAGATGGGGTTGCCCTCGCCGTCGACCGGCATTCCGACGGGCGGGCGACCGTAACCGCCGCGGCGCATCTCATGCTCCTCCTCCTCGCCGACGGTCTCCTGGTCTTCCTCGCCCCACTCTTCGCCCCATGAATACCACTGCATGTCGTGCGAGGTGAACCGCACAACCGCGGAGACGAGGTCGAAGATGCAATCCATTCTCTCGGCCGGAAACGCCTTCTTCTCTTCGTCGGTCAGCGATGCCAGCGCGTCCTTGTCGGCTGCGTACTGCGCGTACAGTTCGCGCGCGCGTTCGAGGTGTTCAACAGCGAT
Source organism: Planctomycetota bacterium (assembly GCA_031082105.1). Classification (GTDB taxonomy): domain Bacteria; phylum Planctomycetota; class MHYJ01; order JACQXL01; family JAVHLO01; genus JAVHLO01. Next base: position 1,676 of record JAVHLO010000156.1, on the reverse strand, counting down.
CTTCTTATCCGATTTCTGTGTCTGGACATAGCGCCCCTGCCCGTACTGGGACCTTAGGAACTTGCCGCCCTGGATGGTGCCCCAGTGCGGGAGACGGAGGTAGAGGTTGCCGACCACTTTTTCGGCCCGGGCCTCGTAGACGTTGCCCTTGAACCGCTGGATCATGGCAAGCGCGGCGTTCTCGGCGAGCTGGTACTTCTCCATGCGCAGATGGCACAGGAGGACGCGGTTGGAGACATACCAGGCCGCGGCGCGCTCGGGATTGTCCGCAAGGATGGCCTCGTAGGCCTCGGCGGCATCCTTGAAATTCTGTTCCGTGTAGAGCTTGTCCGCCTTCGCAACGGCGTCCTTCGCCTCCTGCGCCGTCATGAACAGGCCGACGGACAGGCAGAGCACCAGGGCCAACACGATTCCGATCCGGGTCTTCATCGGACTCCTCCGTCAAAAAAGAAGCTGTTGTCTGATCGATGCGGAAACGACAGGCGTTTAGACGTTCTGGGATCGCTTTTGGTTCCATCCAAGCCGCAATAAAAAAATCCTGCAAGGAGACAACTTCCCTTGACGTCTTCGTCAGCACCAAGACACAAAGACACGAAGTTTACAGGACCATGTGGACTGCGTATGCCGCGTCAGCGATCAGCATGGTTGTTTCTTCTTCTCGTGGGAATGAGGCGAAAAATCCACTTCCTGTTCCTTTGTGACTTAGGGTCCTTGTGCTGACTCACCATGGGGACTTGTCCCGCGTATTCACGACGTCCGCCGGCTCGAGCCAGCCCCTGCGCGCGGTCGCAACGCCGTACTCGATGTGGGCGAGCTGCGCCGCGCTGTGCGAGTCGGTCGATATCGCGATCGGAATCCGCATCTCCTTCGCCTTCCGGCACAGGACGTCGTTCAAGTCGAGCCGGTCCGGAAACGAGTTCAACTCGAGCGCCTTTCCGTTCCGCTTTGCGGCCTCGAAAACCGCATCGATGTCCACGTCGTACGCCTCGCGCTCGCCGATGAGCCGCCCGGTCGGGTGCGCAAGGATGTCGACGTGCTCGCTCTCCAGGGCGCGGATGATCCGCCTCGTCATCACGTCCCGGCTGTCGTGGAACCGCGAATGGATCGACGCGACGACGACGTCGAGCTGCGCGAGCGTCTTGTCGGCGATATCGAGCGACCCATCCGCGCGGATGTCGCATTCCGTTCCCGCGAGAACCCTGATCCCTTTGAGTTTGTCGTTCAGTCGGCGAATCTTGTCCCTCTGCTGAAGGATCCTTGCGTCTGTGAGTCCGCCGACCATCGCCATGGCCTGCGTGTGGTCCGTGATGGCGATATACTTGTAGCCGAGCGCGAGCGCGGCCCTGGCGATCGTCTCGATGGAATCGCGGCCGTCGGTCCAATCGGAATGGACGTGGAGGTCGCCGCGGATATCGGCGCGTGAGATCAAGCGCGGGAGGCCGCCCCGGTTCGTGGCAGCGCCGCCCCCGGCGCGATTCTCTTGTCGCCCGGGCGGGACGCCGGCACGACGCTTCTCGGGCACAGGCGAGACGCCTGTGCTACATTGAGCGGCCTCGATCTCGCCGCGGTCTTCGCGGAGCTCGGGCGGGATGTAGTCGAGACCGAGCAGGCGGTAGATCTCCGCTTCGTCGCGGCCCGCGATTTTTGGCTCGGCTGCCTCTTGCACCCGCGCGGCG
>JAVHLO010000155.1 GCA_031082105.1 Planctomycetota bacterium | reverse complement strand
CCGAGACCTTGGACATGATCTTGACCGGCTTGCCGGTGGTCAGCAGTCCGTACATCCCGGCCGCGCTGATGCCGATTCCCTGCTGGCCGCGGCTCATCCGCAGGCGGTGGAACTTCGAGCCGTAGAGGAGCTTGCCGAAGATTCTCGGGATCTGGGCCTTGACGATGCCCGGCCCGTTGTCTTCGATGGTCACGACGAACCGGTCTTCCGCTCGCTGTTGGATCTGGACGATGACAAGCGGAAGAATGCCTGCTTCCTCGCAGGCATCGAGCGAGTTGTCGACGCCCTCTTTGACCGTTGTAAGAAGCGCCTTGCGCGGGTTGTCGAACCCAAGAAGGTGTCTGTTTTTCGCGAAGAACTCGGAGACGGATATCTCGCGCTGCTTGGTCGCGAGCACTTGTGCGGTAGTACGGAGCGGTCCGGATGAGATATCAAGACGTTTCCTGGCCAGTGCCGCTGCGCGGGCGCGGGAAGCGTCCGGTTCCTCCACAGAGCCGGCCGCCACGGATTCGACGGCGGGGCACTGGAGGGGCGCATCCGGCGGTGGTCCCGGTGCGATCGGGCCCGGTTTCTTGCCGTGCGCCGGCGCCGCGGAACCCTGGACGGGGTCCGTTCCCGGCCCATGTCCGCGATCGCCCTTCCCCTTGCCCGGCGCGGGCACAGGGGAGGACGGCTTCGGCCCCGAAACCGGTTTTCGGTCCTCGCTAAGAAAGAGCAGTCTCGACTGCCGGACGCGCGCCGGCGCGGCCGGACCGGACTTTTTCTGCTGCGGCTTGGCCCGGGTCGCTCGCTTCGTCGACCGGATCGCGCTCGATTCCTTCTTTTCAATCGGCAAGAGTGTTTTTTGCATGGGGCACATTATAATCTTTTGCGCACGATTGTCAATGTTTCGGACTCAGTGCCCGACCCAGGCGCAGGCCGGCAGCCTGGCCCGGACTATTCGCGTATCAGGGGACAAGCCCGACAGACAATCAAGTTTGCAGTAAGCCACGCAGAGCCTGCCCTGAACTTGTTTCAGGGCCGCAGCCGGAGTGGCGTATTCTTCCGAGAAACTACGGCACTCCGCTGCGGCTACGTGCCTTACTACAAACCTTCTGAATAGGTCGGGCTACCGGGTCGGGGACGGCAGCACCTGCTCGAAGAACTCCTGGTCCAGCATCCGGCCGGCGGCGATGAGCTGGCGGTACTTGATGAAGTCGATCGTGTCACGACCGGTCAGCTTTCTCGTGTTGAAGGCGGTGAAGCCCAGGAAGGCCTCGCCCATCATGTTGGTCATGAGCCATTGGCGGCTCGCAGCCTTGGCCTGATCCCAGAAGAGCCGTTTCTTGGCCCGGACGCTGTCGATGCTGGTCTGCAGGCAGCCGGGAAAGAGATTGGACAGGTGCCATATTATCCGGTTCACCTCGGCGTCCAGTTGCACGAGATCCACCTGGCAGGATTTTTTGAGTGCCTTGGCCTCTTCCAGCTCTTTTCCCTGCTTGAACTCGCCGTAGACAATCTGGCCATCGCGCAGCCAGGTGTCGGTCGTCACCTCGGGGTTGGGGACAGAACGGCCGTCCTTCTTCAGCACCGGCACTACCCGCGAGATGAGGCCTTTCTGCTTCATGCGGTAGGCCGACCACAGTTCGCATGATATGCAGTTCCACATGGCGTCTTCCATGGTCAGGAACCAGGGCAGAAAGTCCGATGCCCCTCCCACGGGAGCCGAGCCGTGTCGCGGACCGGCCTGGCCGAACACCGCCAGGTCCGAGGAGACGGCCAGATCGCAAGCCATACCTATCTCCTGCCCGCCGGCGACCCGCATGCCGTTCACGCGGCAGATGACCGGTTTCTTGCAGTTTAGAATTCCGTCCACCATGGAGTTGAAGAGGTCCATGTAGGCGCCGTACTCTTCGGGACGCCCGGCGTAGTACTCGGCATATTCCTTCGTGTTGCCGCCGGTGCAGAAGGCCTGGTGACCGGCGCCGGTCAGAACCACGGCCGTCACGGACCGATCCACGGAAGCCGACTGGAGAGCGGCAATCACGCCTTTCACCATCTGGGTAGTGTACGAGTTGTACTGGGCCGGGTTGTTCAGGGTGATTCGAGCGACAGACAGGCCCTCGACGGGCTTGCCCACCGCGTTCAGGAGCGGCGTCTTTTCGAACACCGTGCAGGGCGGTTCGGTGCCCCATACCCCCTGGTAGGAGATTGAGTGGTCTTTCGGCGCGTTGTCGCGCGGCAGCCATTCCAGTGACATGTGATCCTCCTTGCGAAAAAAAAGAATGGAAAAGATCCTTACGGCACTTTGTATTCATGCTCGCACGGCCGATTCACATCGGCTTTGCAGCCAATGCGTGGCGCGTCGGCAATCGATGGGCCTGCCGGATTTCGCCCTCTTCGTTCAAAAGCCGTCCCTACGCAGTAGAACCTGTGTCGCCAAGGCGCCCGTTCTGCATGTCCTGCGGGACAGGCGGGGAGTCCTTGCCGCCTTCCGGCAACCACACTTCGACGCGCGTGCCGCGGCCGAGCACACTTTCGATCTCGATCTTGCCGCCCAGGTCGTCGACTATCCGCTTGCAGATGGAGAGGCCGAGCCCTGTCCCCCGGTCCTTCGTGGAGAAGTACGGCTCGAAGACTCGCGACTTGACCTCCGGCGGTATCCCCAGGCCGGTGTCTTCGAACGCGACTTTCACGCCATCATTGGACCGCCACGAGCTCACGACGATCCGCCCCTTGCCCGGCATCGCTTCCACCGCGTTCTTGATGAGGTTCGTGAAGACGCGTTTCATCCAGTCCCTGTCGGCCCTGACAGCGGGGAGCCTCTCGTCCAACCGAGATTCCGCCACGATTTCCTGGGTGCGGAAGACAGTCTCGAAGGTCGCCAGCGCCTCCCGCGCCGTCGCGTTCAGGTCGACATTCTCAAGCTTGCACTCCGGCAGCTTCGCAACGTTCGAGAAGCTCGTGGCAATCCGTTCGAGCAGCTCGACCTCCGCGACAATGGTGCGGGCGCAATCGGCCAGAATCGCGCCGAAATCCGCGGCCTTGTCGTCGTATGCGCGGAGAAGGTGCTGGGCCGAGAGCTTGATCGGCGTAAGCGGGTTCTTGACCTCGTGCGCCACCTGCCTGGCGACCTCGCGCCACGTCGCCTCGCGCGCGGCCCGCGCCAGCTCCAGCCGGCTTATCTTGAGGTCGGCCGTCATGCGGTCGAACGCGACCACCAGTCGACCCACATCGCTGCCGCCGGGCTCGCCGAGCTTGAAGTCCAGGTCGCCACGCGAGATGCGTTCCGTCGCGTGAACCAGCCGTTCGAGCGGCTGTGAAATCTTCCGCGCCGCAAGGCCACCGACCCACCACGCGGCGAGGATCAGCAACGCGTACGCCCCGAGCATCACGCCGACCGTCTTGGACCGGATGCCCAGCGCAGTGAACGGCTCCGGGACCGCGGAGACGGACATCACGGCAGAGGTCCCCTTCGTCCCGCCCAGCGCGACCCCGGCGGTGATCGCGCCGACATCGTCGACCGAGTGTTCGCTGCTCGACAGCACGATGCCGTGATAGAGTGTGGGTGGAAGAAACCGCGATGCGAGTCCGGCGGTGAAGGCCTCGGGCCTGCTTGACAGCAGCAACCGGCCCGATTCGAAGATATCGATGTCTTCACCGACGACCGCGGATGTCTCGTCGGCGGCATCCTGGGCCGCGACGGCGGTCGGGGACGAGCTTTCGCCGTGCGGAAGTTCGCCAAGATACAGCCGCTTGAAGATCGCCCTGCCAATCTCGGCCCTGCGCAGGATGCGTTCCTTCCGGTCCCCTTCGCCGCGTTCGGCCATGAGCCTTCCGGTAAAGGTCGCGAGAACGAGGATCGGCACGAACGATATCGTAGTGATTGCCACGACGAGCTTCCTCGCCATCCCCCACCGCGCGGAATCGAACGGGCGGAGCATCGTAAGCCCGCCACGCGCGGGCATGAGAAGAACGGACGCTCCAAGCCTGCCGACTCCCAGTACCACGGTGCTCACGCACACGAAGACGAAGACGAGCGCCAGGAAACAGGCGACGGCATCCCAGTCGTCCGGAAGCGTTCGAGCAAGGGCAATATAACCAAGCGGCGTATTGTGCACCTTGCGTATGCCGAAATGGAGTTCGTACGACGTCGTTCCTACCAGTTGTTCGCCGCGTATGGTGGGCTTGCCCTCGGCGAGGGCGCCCATGGCCCAGACGGGCACAACAATGCCGGAGAATGTCTGCGGGTCGTTGGTGCGCATCGTTTTTTCGCCGCCCGCGCTTCCGCCGGTTGTGGGGAATTGGAATTCCGCAACACTGTAGTCCTTCGGCTGACGTTCACCCGGTTGTGGAACATGCCATGGCCAGGGAGGTCGAATTCCGGCGGGAGTCCTGATGGACTCATACGGAGATACGACTGCAAGAACCACCTGGCCCACGGTCTCTCGCGCGGCCCCGCCCGCACCGCTGCCGGACCACGACATGACGAGCGCGGCGCCGGCATGCACCTGCAAATCTCGACCGGCAAACCGACAGGAAGTCTGCCACGTGCGCCATTCGGGTTCATCGGCGATCGGGTTGGTGGTCCACGAGCCGTCCTCCGCCTGTTCCTGAGCCTCCTCGTGGTCGGAGACGTTCGAAGAACGTTGGGGTCCGCGCCACCACTTCCGAATTGAAGGCACACCGGTGGAAAATTCGCTTATCAGCTTGCCCTCTCGAGACCGGATTCCAACATAGGATTCGACACCGAGATCTGCCAGGTTCGCGTCAAACCACTCTTCCATCGCGGCCGAAGATAAGGCGCTCGTCTTGTCGACGGACAGTTTTTCCAGGGCGATGCGCAGTCGCGCGCTGCTGGCCACCGAGCCCAGGTGCTGGCTTACCAGCTCGTCCAACTGCTCCTCCAACCGGCCGCCGAGCTGTACGACCTTCTCAGACAGCAGTCTGGTGCGATACGACTCCTCCCCGTAATAGAGGCAGGGAAATACGAGAAGAACCGCGGCGAGGGACACCTGGCCGATGGAGATTCCGGGCGTCCTCGGGCTCACCGGAATCGAAGCATCCGCATTCCTGGTCGATTGCGCAGCCCGCCGCCTTGCCTGAAACACGAGGGGCAAGACAAGAGCGAGCAAGGCCGGCACGTACATCACGACTGCGGACCGCTCGCCGCCGGAACCGATGAAGCCACAGACCGAAAAGACGACAAGCAGACCCAGTACCCCCACACATGCCGGCATCGTGTAGCTACTGCGCGCAAGGAGCGTCCCCAACCATGCCAGCCGTCCAAGCGCCACCACTAACGCCGCAGCAAAGAGGAGCAGACCGACCTCCGCAAGCAGCACCCACACGGAAATCGAAGGGCCACCCGCCACCGTGAAGAATTCCAGACGGGAGTGCTCGAACAGAAATCGAACGAGCCAATGGAGAGCCAGCACTCCGGCGCCAAACGCGAGCGCAAATGCAGACGCAAGACCGAGCACAGATCCCCTGCAGAAATCACGCCCGGAATCGATGCGCCGTTCGCCCGCAATCCTGATGAAATGGGCAATGACTCCGCCCACCGCAAGCGCGAACAGCCCGGTCACGACAAAGCCGCAGATGGAGCCAAGACAGAACATTCTACCGAGAAAACCCACGTCGGTCATTGACGCGTGGCCCTGCGGACCGAACCCGAGATCGCCGACAAGCGCGCCGGGAAAGTCCGCGGCACGTAACGCGGCACGGGCGAGAAGGAGCACCAGGACTGAACCCACCGCTCGAAGGAGCAGGTGACGCGGTGTGAAAACCGCGCCTGTCGAACCCGCGGTATCGGTTCGCGTTTCGTTCGCCGCAGTCGCAGGCGTCTGAAGACTCGCGCTCCCGGCGCCGGTGGGACCCGGCGTCATGAGCAACCTCAGAAGCCAGCAGGCCGCCAGGAACGTCAATACGATCAACAGCATGTTCCGCGTGTCTTCCACTTCGCGTCTCAAGGCAAGCGCAAGCACGTCCGGCGTCTGGCTTGATATTCGCACCGTACCCAACTGCATCTCGTCATTACCCCCTAGGGCGAACACTCGTGTACGAACACCACGGTCGGAGGACTCGGCCGGATTCGCGGTCCATTCCTCCGCAGAAAGGCCTTCGACGCGCGAGACTGGTTTCCCGCCGCCTGTGGAAGCGTCTTCCGTCGGGGGACTTTTTCCATTGTCGGGGACGGAATGCTCCTGTCCGGCAGACGGTCCGCTGCGCCCAAGAATTTCGATATGGGACGCCGGGGCGTAGCCTGCGCGGGATGGCGCACACAGCCGCCTGATCCTGAGCGCCCTCTCCGGAGCGAAACCTTCACGGTCGTCAAAGATCGAGGCAATCGGCACTAGCGCCACGATGCTCCAGCTGGCCCGGTTCGGCGGCATTCCCCGGTCCGGCTTCCTCCCGACCAGGTACGTGTACGAGGGGGACTTGACGATGGTCGACGATGTCCTGTCCTGCAGAATGTCGGCGACGACGCGGTCATCCACGCCCTTCAGCCAACCGCACCACGCCATGACTCTGCCTGCGTTGTCGACGACGAGAAGTCCGATTTCCTTCTCCATCAACGGGCGATCGATGTCCGCCATCACCCGGAACAGGTCGGACTCATCGCGGAACAGGTAAGACGCATCGGGCTCCTCCGGGCGGACGTAGAGGCGAAGCGCTTCTCGCGAGGACAGGAACTGGAGGAGTTCGCTGCCGTACTCCCGGATGATATCCTGGACCGAGGCGCGGACCTTTTCGAGTTCCCCATCGAGGTGCGTGTCCGGGTCTTTGAGCACACTGTCGACGCGGCTGTCGATGGTCGCGTTCGAGACGACGAATACCAGGGTTGCGCAGACGGCGAGGGCCGTCGGGAACCACATGTGCTTCAGGATTCGCATGAAGCGGGAGGGCATACTAAGGAAATCCCAAATCCCAAGCGCCAAATCCCAGGCAAATTCCAGTGACCGAATTCTCAAATCTCAGACTGCTGCGAATGCGTCATCTGCCGCATTCAAGTTGTCTGGAATTCGGCGTTTGGTGCTTCTTTGCAGGGCTGCAATCAGCCTGCTTTTTCCGAGACGTCAAAGCGACGCTCCCTGCAGCAAATCCGAACGGCGCGTGTTTTTCTTCCCGCCGTGCCGCCGCATCGTAGCACCCGCCGCGAAGGGTTGTCAAGGAAAGATTGACATTCGGCGGCCGAAATGGTATTGTCCGCGCATCGGGGCGTAGCGCAGTCTGGCTAGCGCGTCAGAATGGGGTTCTGAAGGTCCCGGGTTCAAATCCCGGCGCCCCGACCATCTCCACTCGAAACCCTCTCCTCAGCGACTAGCACGCCCCGACCAACCTTACACCACGCCTTCGCCCGGTGACCGGCCATCCGCGCTTTTGGAGTGCGGTGGCAAGCGAAGCGCGACACCGCTTTCGCTCTTAGAAGACCGGTCTGCCGCGAGGAAGGGAAAAGCGCCGTCGCCGCTTCGCTCTGCCGGCGCACTCCAAAGCACAGGCAGACGTCTCTCACAGGAAAGGTCGTCGGGACAAGGCCGGAAGGCAACGCGGCTATCTCGGCAGCGAGATGGTGGTCGAGAAGGTGGGCTCGTATTCTTCAACGTCTGAAATCGAGCCGAGTTGCGGCATCGAGAGGATGATCTCCACCCTGACGGCCTCGGGCAGCTTGCCGCTCTTCTTCGTGTTGTTCCATTCGGGAAGCCACTCCTGGCCGTCGAAGAATTCGAACTTGACCGACTTCACGCGGTCGTGGAGTTGCGCAAGCGAACCACCGGTGGTCGGCTTGTCGTCAATGAACGGATCCTCGCGCCGCATGAGCCGGTACAGGCTCGTCTCCTCGTAGTTCGGCAGGAGCTGGTACCCCAGCTCCGTCACGTCGCTCTCGCATTCCCGCTCGTCGTCGTACGAATTCCGCGACGACACGAAGTCGAGCCTGTCGATGTTGCCCACTCCCGCCGTGACGGACTTGCTGACGAAGAATTCCTTGTCCGCGGGGGCATCGTGGGGAACGAAAGCGCCGCG